>JAKLIV010000006.1 GCA_022709405.1 Spirochaetota bacterium | reverse complement strand
TGCTGAGCGGGAAACGGGATTCGAACCCGCGACGTCAACCTTGGCAAGGTTGCACTCTACCACTGAGTTATTCCCGCTTATGTGCTTATGATCCTGTGCGAGCGAAGGGACTTGAACCCCCACGCCTTGCGGCACTAGATCCTAAGTCTAGCGTGTCTGCCAGTTCCACCACGCTCGCGTAATGTGAGGCATCTTTATTCATGCATCATTATTTTCAAGTAATTTTTTCGTCATTATGCCAAAAATTTATCGATAAATCGCGGTTGACGGCGCTTTCATCTTATATAAAATATGCGGCCGGAAATGATTAGCATCGTACGGGAGATGAGTCCCGCAAAAGCGGGAATCCACATTGACTCTCGGAATCGAATGAATTGAAGATGGATTCCGGCTCTCGGCAGAGCCTCGGCCGGAATGACAAAGCAGGGACTTCATTGCTTGTTTTTGGGCAGCCCCTGGTCCCGAATAATTCGATGAAGCCATGAACATCCTTTACGAAGACAACCACCTGATCGCCGTTGAGAAAGAGGCCGGAATGCTCACCCAGGGCGATTACAGCGGAGACACCTCGCTGATGGACCTCGTGAAATGCCATATCAAAGAGAAATACGGCAAACAGGGCCAGGTATATCTCGGAATGCTGCACCGTCTGGACAGGCCGGTCTCGGGCATCGTACTCTTCGCCCGCACGTCCAAAGCGGCCTCCCGCATGAGCAGGCAGTTCAGGGACGGCACGATCGGCAAGTTCTATCTGGCGCTCATATCGGGAAAGCCCGCGGCGTCTGCGGGCTGGACCAGGCTCGACCAGTATCTGGTGCGGGGCCGCGGGCATTCGGTGGCCGCAGACCAGCCCCGGCCCGGAGCTCAGAAAGTCTCGCTGCGCTATACCGTCCTGGCCGGCAGGGAGGGCGTTTCACTCGTGCTGGTCAGGCTGCTGACCGGTAAAAAACACCAGATCAGGGCCCAGTTCGCCTCGCAGGGAATGCCCATCGCCGGCGACGCGGATTACGGCTCGCCCATTTCGTGCCCCGGCGAAGGAATCATGCTTCACGCCTGCGCGCTGAGCTTCGTCCATCCGACAAAAAACGAAAACGTTCTCATCGCCTGTCCGGTCCCGGAGCATTTCAGCGGGATGTGGCGGTTCGACGACGATACAGGCCGCGCGATCATGGAATCCGTCAAAGCCGGGCTTGACCGACCCGAGAATAATATTTGACATTGAAGACATCCTTGAATAACTCTTGTCTTTTGATAAGAAAGCCATGCTTCGAAGAACATACGTTGAAATTGACCTCGCTGCGATAAAGCACAATCTCCTGGCCATAAGGGGGATGATCGCCCGCAATGTCAAAATTCTGCTTCCCGTGAAGGCAGACGCCTACGGGCACGGGCTCAGGGAGGTGTCCCTGTACGTCCAGAAAGAAGGACTTGTCGACATGCTGGGCGTGGCCTCGGCGAGCGAGGGCATCGAGCTCCGGCACGCCGGGGTCGACCTGCCAATCCTGGTGCTCGGCCTGACCCTTCCCGAGGAGGACATCGTTGACCGGATACTCGACTACAGCCTGTCGCAGACCGTGGCCGACATGGCCCTGCCGAAAATGATATCGTCCAGGGCCCCCGCCCGGAAGAACCGGGGCCTGGTGCACCTCAAGATCGACACCGGGATGGGTCGCGTTGGATGCAGCGTGTCCGAGGCCCGCGGCCTGGCAAGGGAGATTTCCGGTCTCAGGTCGATAAAGCTCGAAGGCATATTCTCCCATTTCCCTGCCGCCGACAATGGCGACCCCGGCTTCACCCGAAACCAGATCAAAATATTCAATGAAATAACGGGCGACCTCGAATCCGAAGGGATGCATATCCAACTGAAGCATATCGCAAACAGCGCCGGCATCGTGAACTTTCCCGAATCGCACCTGGACATGGTGCGGCCTGGTATCATGTCGTACGGCCTGCTGCCCGCGCCGGGCATGAAATACAGCGCGGAGCTCGTGCCCGCGATGACCCTTAAAAGCAACATCATTTTCCTCAAACGGGTGCCCGGGGGCACGCCGCTGTCGTACGGGCTCACGTACCGCACCGACAGGGAAAGCACGATCGCGACCGTACCGCTGGGATACGGCGACGGGTACAGCAGGTTTTTATCGAACAAGGCGCGTGTCCTGATCGAGGGCAGGGAATATCCGGTCGTGGGCAGGGTGAGCATGGACCAGATACTGGTCAATCTCGGTGACGACGAATACGCCCCGGGCCAGGAGGTGGTCCTTTTCGGAAAGCAGGGGATAACCGCCGAGACGCTGGCTCAGTGGATCGGGACCATCCCCTATGAGGTCACCTGCGGCATATCCAAAAGGGTCAAGCGGGCCTATATATGACAAAAGGAACCTGAAACGGGTCCCGGGTTGCCGAATTTATTTCCGATGCGGCGCTGAACAGGATTTTCGGGATTGCATTACCGATCATTTCTTTATATATTATTTTTATACAGTGGCTGCAGGCGGATTCAACACCCGGCCGACTGTTTAAAAAGTACGAGGTGCATATGGACCTGAGTAAAGCGAAAGAAATAAGGCTTTTCAACGCGGACACGCTGGAATATTCCGGTTCGATTGTCATTGAAAACGAAAAATTCTGGGAATACAGGGACGTCGACAACGACCATCTCATGGAAACCACCAGGGGCCTTCCGCTCAAGGGAGTCCTGACATCGCTTATTTACTTCAATATTGTGTATGAAGTGGTCGATTTATATCTTAACTGATCCGTTAACGGGGCTGACTTAACCTGAAAGAAGGATGTTATTCTTCTTTAAAAAATGTCATTCCGGCCACGGGATCGGAATACATCTTCAATCTGAATATATATATGAGTCAGGATGGATCCCCGCTTTCGCGGGGATGACTTTTGGGACAGACCCATGGGCAAATAATAATCTTATACTTGACTTGATATTTGGAAAGGAACTGATGCCAAAGAAAAAGGACGATTTCGACTTCGGGCCTATTATCGACGATGACGATACCCTCAAGGATTTCACACTTGGGGACGACGATCTTTTCAGCCTCGACGAACCGGCCGACCTGGAAAGCAAGAAGATTCCCGAAGACAGCCTGTCGGACTTCACCATCGACGAGAAATACGCCGAACCTGAAGGCCAGAAAAAACGCACGTCCGGAGACTTCGCCCCCGACATGGACGCCCTTCTCCTGACCGCGCAGTCTCCAATGATAATTGAGGGTATGAAATACATGAGCCTCAGGGACTTTTCCTCGAAGCGCCACCATATCTTTCTCGAGGCGGTAAAGGGCGTCGACCTCTACATCAAGATCATCGAGCGCAGCCCGTCAAACTACCGCAAGCTGTCGACGATCCTGCAGACCGACATCGACTGCATGGAGGTCGAAAAGATTGCCTTCAACCTCTACAAGAACAAATTCAGCGAAGCGCCGGTTTCTGACGATAAAAAGCTCACGGCCTACGAAATGTTCAGGGAAAAGCTCAAAAACGCCTATGACAAATCGCTGATAAGCAGCTCGATGGTCGGCATCAAGAAATACTTCCTCCTGTCGGGCGGGCTCGACCAGGAGAAGATCGCGCAGCTGGCGCGGGAGAACAATCCTGAGTTCAAGTCCGAGATAGCCAAGCTCAACCACAACATCAAGCTCGCGATGGAGATACTGAAACAGACCGACTGCGAGATAGCCAAGGGGATGAAGGGAAAGGACATCAACATTTTCATCATCAAGGCGAGCCAGATGCTTTACTACTACTACCTTGTCACCGGGGACAGGGACACGGCCAAGTACTACCAGCGGATCAACGGCAACTATAAAAAATACTTCATCATCAGGGACTGACCCTACAGGAGCTCCTCGACGATTTCGTAGATGACCCCGTCCGAAAGGAAAATCCCCTCCCTGCTCAGACGCACCGTCATGTCCACGCCCGTTCCGGAAACGGCCACGAGCCCCCGCTTTTCGAGAGAATCGATCCTGGCAAGCATCCCCGGGGTGAGGCGAAACCCGGCGCGGGACTCCATGTCGCCGACCGATACTCCTTCGAGCAGGCGCAGGCCGGTCATCAGGTATTCTACCGCGGCCGAATTCTTCCCGCGTACGTCCTCTTCATAGCTGAACCCGCCGCTGCATGCATATTCCACGGCTCCCGTGACGTTCATGATGCGCCGTCCGTCGATGAACGAGTGCGCGCCCGGCCCGAGCCCGAGATAGGGCATGAACTTCCAGTACTTCATGTTGTGCCGGGACTCGAATCCGGGGATCGCGAAGTTCGATATCTCGTAGTGGGAAAAACCCCTGCCCGCGAGGAAATCCATGACCGCCTCGAAAAGGGCGCGCTGCTCCTCGCCGGCCCCGGGACCGGGCTTCATCCTGCTGGCCAGCGGAGTGGATTTCTCGATGGAAAGCAGGTATACCGAAAGGTGCTTCGCCCCGAGGGAGCACAGCCTGTCAAGGCCCGCGACGAGGCCCGCCCTGTCCTGGCCCGGAATGCCGGCGATCATGTCCGCACAGTGAACGATCCCCTTTACCGAAAAGAACGAATCCAGATGATCGTCGCCGCACAGGGACGATGAACGTCCTATGGCCCGGTGCATGCCGGGATCGAAGGTCTGAATCCCCAGCACCGCCCTGCTTGCCCCCGCGTCCCTGAATGCTGAGACTTTCCCGGAGTCCTCCGGATTGACCTCGATGGTCACCTCGGCGCCGGGCTCGACGTCGGCCCATCCCCGCAGCGAGGAAAGAACGTTCTCGACCTGGCGCGGCTCGAGCATCGAAGGCGTGCCGCCGCCGAAATACACCGTGTCGATCACCGCGCCCGGAAGCTGCGGCAGCCTCATGGACGCCTCGCTGATTATGGTGCGGGTGTATGCCTCGAGACCCGCCCTTCCCTCAGGGGAAAGAGTATCGACGGGCACCGAATAGAACGAGCAGTAGTCGCACTTTCTGCGGCAGAATGGAACGTGTATATATACGCCGAGCTTCATCTTCGCGCGGCGATACCCAGGTCGCAGTTTATCGTAAACTTCGGCGCGAAATCACCCGCGAGGCATGCCGCGGCCCGGCGGAGCGACGTCTCGGTGTTCGAAAACGTGAAAAGCATGTTACCGAATGCGGACGATCGCGCGACAGGGAACGGATTGCCGGTGCTCAGTGCGATGAGCGCGACCCCGTTCCCGGAGGCAAGCGCGGCCAGTTCGCCCATCGCCTTTGCGTCAAGGCCGTCGGCATGGACGCACGCCACGATGCCGGCGCACGCTCCGGAGGCGATGTCGGCCCTGAACGTTTCGAGCGGCTTCGCCTGCACGGGCCTTGTCATGGACGCGCAGATCTCCCGCAGCGCGGCATTGTCGGTATACAGCACGATCCGGGCTGGGGCGGCCATAAGCGACCTGTCGCCGTGGAAGTGGACGGCGCCGCCGGAAATTTTTTCATTCACCTCATCGGCCCTTGCGAGCCATCCGGGCGCGTCATCTGCGGCGAACTGCGGGCTTCTGTGCACCCTGCCCTCGCGGTAATCGGCGATGCGGTAGCGGAATTTCAACTCGAGGATCCTTTTCACGGACGCATCGATGCGCTCCACGGGGAGCCTGCCGGATTTCACTGCAGCGAGGAGCGAGTTCACGATCGCAGGCACGTTCCCGCCGTACGTGCTTATGAGAACGATGTCTGTTCCGGCGAGCACGGAGCGGACCGCGGCCTCGCCCATGTCCATGGACTGCGACATGGCGTTCATTTCCATGTCGTCGGTGATCACCACCCCCCTGAAGCCTATCTCGTCGCGCAGTATGCCTGTGAGAAAACGGGGCGAGATCGTCGCCGGTTCACCGCTGCCCAGCACCGCCGGGTACGAGATGTGGGCGGTCATGACGCACTCCACCTTCTCGTTTATCGCCCGGTGAAAGGGATACAGCTCGACCCTGCGCAGACGGTCCATCGGATAGTTTATCACCGGAAGCGTCACGTGAGAGTCCCTGTTGGTGTCGCCGTGCCCCGGGAAATGCTTGGCGACGGCTATGCAGCCGGATTTCTGCAGGCCGCGGATGTATGCGGCCCCCATATCGGCCACGACCCGGGGGTCGGAGCCGAACGACCGCGAGTTGATGACCGGATTGTCCGGGTTGTTGTTGACGTCGACCACCGGGGCGAGGTTCATGTTCACTCCAAGCATCCTGAGCTGGATGCCGAGTATCCGGGCCCAGTCGGACACCAGGTCACTGTCGCCGGCTATTCCCGCCGCGAGGTTCCCGGGAAACTGCGTCACGCCGTCAATGATGCGTCGGACCCTGCCGCCCTCCTGATCGACCGAAACGAACAGCGGAACGCCCGATGCAGCCATGGACTCTCCCTGCAGAGCCTCGATGAATCCTTTCAGTTTCCGCCCGGTGTCGATATTGTATCCGAACAGGATCAGGCCGCCCGGCATATAGCGCTTCACCAGCTCCGCTGCCTCGTCGTTGATTTCCTGGCCCGGGACCGCGGGCATGATCATCTGGCCGATCTTCTGCTCGATCGTCATCGACCCAATGGCCTCGGCGGCCTCGTCGTCATATCGTTTCATACATCCGCCCGTAATCAGCGCCATGATGCAAAACAAGGGAAAGAGCCTGAAAACCAATCGCATAGGGGACCTCTTTAATATAGCAAGCTATGGGGGATTCATGCAGAAAACGCCGAATCAATCAAGAAATTAATCCGGGGCGGGCAAATATTATTGCACATGATGCAGGACGAGGCGCCTATATATCCATCTGAAAAACCCTGTAGCCCTTGTACCGGTCGGCGTTGAGGAACTTCAAGGCCCCGATCATCTTGACATTGTCTTCAACGATAAGGGAGCAGTCTGACTGGACATACCCCAGCCTCATGCCGATTTCGATGGTCATGAGGATGAGTATCTTGTCTATGTCCAGTCCACGGTATTCGGGTTCGACCCCCATGAGGATGGTCCTGAGCGTCTTCGTTTTTCTTAATTCCAACAGCAGCTTGACGATACGCCACGGGAAGAGCCTGCCGTTGAGTTTGGCTATCGCCGGGTTGGCGTCGGGCACCGACAGTATGAATCCGATCGTTTTGCCGTCTTTTTCAGCGAAAATGGCAAGCTCGGGGATAATGACCCCCTTGAGCTCGTTGAACATCACTTCGAACTGCCTGTCCGTAAACGGAAGGTGGTCCCTGTTGCCTTCCCACGCAACATTGAATATACGCTTCACGTCTTCCGCCCTGTGCGGCACCTGTTTCTTCGTCGTGGTGACGAACCTGATATCGATCTTCTTCATCATCTCGTCACGCATCCTGAACATGGGCTCCCATCTCACACCCTGCGTTTTCACCATGAAGCAGTACCAGTCGATGTTCTTCTCGAGACCGAACGCCAGGGCGTGCTTCTCGTACCAGTGTGCGAAGTGGAACATCCCGATGACGGGCATCCTGCCGTTATTGATGCAGTCGAACCCGATCGGGTCGTAGGTGCTGAAGCTCTGCGGGCCGTTCATCTTCTTCTTGCCCTTCGCCCGGAGGCTCTCGCGGGCTGTATCGAAAAGGGCCCTTGAGACATCCAGTCGATCGATGCACTCGTAGAATCCGAAAAACCCGGTATCCCTGTCATAACGGTTCTCATAACGCGAATAGGTGTGGGCGCCTATCCTTCCGGCCGGCTTCCCGTCAAGGTAGGCGATGAAGAATTCGGCCTCGCCGTGCTCATAGAAATAGCCGTGTTCGGGGTCAAAAAAATGAAGCATGTCCCTTATGACCGGGGGCACCCACGCAGGATCGTATTTGTATATGCCGGCGGTCCATGGCAGCCTTATGAAATCCATCAGCATCTTTTTATCGGTGACTTTCTTTACCTCGATTCCCTTGTTCATCTCGTCGTCCTTTGCAATCATAGATTTTCCTGAAGACAACCAGGAGGGGCTGAAAGCATTCCCGAACGGGACATGCGGTTTTCATATTGACATTCAGGAAATTCCTTCGACGAAACTCATTGCATGGAGCGCGATGAATCAAAACGGAGCCGTAACAGGTGTCAGGCCGCCGGTTGTTTCAGGGGTGCGCTGGACTCCAATGAGTGCCAGAAAATTAACCGAAAAATTATGCCAATTCCCTGTAACGCACCTTGTCCTGAATCCGCCGCGCCGTCAACCACTAAACGGAATACTCACGGGTCGCAGGCCCGGGAATTCACTTCATTTCCCGACGCTCAAATCCCCTTGCGGGAATCCACATCCAGCGTCAGATGATTATAATTGCAAACTTTCCGGATGCGGTCGGCAAATGAATCCCGGTCGAAATTCATGCCCGATATTCCGCTCAGGATCATCGCCTTGTTGTTTTCGGACGTTTTCCATACGTGCAGGTCACGGATGACCACATCAAACTCGTCCGCTATGGACTGTATCGCTTCGCAGTCTTCGGCAACAGGGTAATAATCGACCAGTATGCTGCCGCTGGAAACCAGCAGACCGTAAGCCCATTTGAGAATTACTGCAGAGCCGAGGACGGCAACTGCGGCATCCGGCCATGTCAGGTTCAGATATTTGCCCGTCAAAAGCGCCGCGATTGCCAGCACCGAAGTCATGGCATCGGCAACGACATGGAGATAGGCAGCCCTTAAATTATGGTCATGATGACGGTCATGGCCGGATTCGTGGTCGTGGTCATGCCTGCCCGACGAAAGAAGCAAAGCGCTTACTATATTGACGAAAAGTCCTATTGCCGCGACAAGGAGCGCCTGGTCAAAAATAATTATCTGCGGATCAAGCAGCCTGCGTACGGCTTCATATGCCATGTATAAGGCCGACAATCCGAGAACGATTGCGCTAGTAAAACCGCCCAGAACCCCGACCTTCCCCGAGGAAAAAGCGAAGTTCGGGTTTCGGGCATGCCTGGTCGCGATGTAATAGGCGATGACGGTTATCGTCAGCGCGAAGGTATGGGTGCCCATGTGGATGCCGTCCGCCAGCAGGGCCATCGAACCCATTATGAGGCCATACGCAATTTCCGCAATCATGGTAACCAGGGTGATTCCCACAACGATTGATGTTTTCTTCATGTTTGAATGATCGTTATATCGGCTGCTGTATTGATTGCATATTCTTTCTGTCATAGTATACCCTACATCAGGCCCTGTATTGCCGCAAGCTGCTGAAAGAACTTCTGACTTTCATCCTCCCCTATGGCCTCCACGATCTCTTCGATCAAATGCCCGTGCATGCGATGATGATTGTCATACTCTTTTTTGCCTTTTTTGGTCAAACTGATGAAATATGAGCGTTTGTCTTTATCGTCGTTTTTTTTCGCCACATATCCCTTTTTGATGAGCCGGTGCACCATTACGGTCAAAGTTCCTGTCGTTACGCCGAGTTTTTCAGAAAGCTCCTTCATTCTGAGCTGGCCGTTGTTACCGACCACTTCCAGCAGGTGCACCTGTGGGAGCGAGACGTCCCTGTCGGACACGATCCCATTTTCCCATGAAGACATCTTTTCGTAGAATTCGACAAGGATACCGGAAAACCGTTCGCGCATATAAATTACCTTGAATATCAAGGTAATTTCAGATAGCTTGATTGTCAAGATAATTATTCAATTATTCAGGAAAATTATTGAAGACTGGATTCAGGCCGGGGCGATAACCATGAAAACATTTTCTTCACCGCGCCTGAATGAAAGCCTGCCGCCGAGTTGTCCGGCAAGGAGCCTGACAAGGAGAAGGCCCAATCCTCTCGGATTGTCTATGTCGAAGTCCGCGGCAGGCCCTGCGCCGCTGTCCGAAACGGCAAGCTCGATGAGACTGTTTTTTAGTCCCAGATGTATGGTTATCACGCCGCTTTCGCCCTTCGGATATGCGTATTTCAAGGCGTTCGTGAGCAATTCATTGACAATAAGCCCCCAGGCGGCAGCGCTTTTCACGTCGACGGAGATGCGGTCACATTTTTTTTCGATTGTTACCGGCGTTTTAACCGAGATATAAGAACTGGCCAGGGACACGGCGATCGAATCGATATAATCGTCGAGGCTTACCTCTCTCAGCGACTTCGAGTTATAAAGAAGCGTGTACAGGAAGGCAAGCGATTCAATCCGGCCTTTTATGTTTTCGAGAACCGCCCGCGTCTTACTGTCATCTGAATGTTCAATTTCTATGAACAGGATGCTATTAATCATCATGAGGCTGTTTTTCATGCGGTGCTGCAGCTCATGAAAAAGCGTTTCTTTTTCCTGCAGGGCCTTTTCGAGCGCCTCTTCGGATCTCTTGCGTTCGGTAATGTCCTGCACGGTGATTATCGTACCCGCCGACGGGTCATTCCGGTCAATCGCGCTGCCCCGCATAATGACGTCAACGAACCGGCCGCTCTTATCCGCCAGGCGGGTCTCCATCTCTCCCAGGCCGTCTTTCTCGATCATGCCGTACAGGATTCTCCCAACCCGCTCGAATTCATCGTCACTCGCATAGAACTTCTGAACGAACTGGCCCAGCATCTCTTCGGCAGTATAACCGGTCATCTTGATCAGCTGGGGGTTCGCTTTCAGGATCACGCGGCCCTTGAGCAGTCCGATGCCGATGGGCCCGGCTTCGAAAAGGCTCTTGAACTCGTTCTCGCTTTTCCTGAGCGCTTCCTCGATACCCTTGCGCTCGGTGATGTCCACGCAGGTGCCGTCGTAATACAGGATATTCCCCTGCTTGTCCCGGACGACATGGATGTTCATGGTGATCCATATCCGGCTTTTGTCCTTGCGCACCATTTCGACTTCAAGCCCCTCGAACCTGCCGTGTTCCGCCAGCATGCGCTGTACGGTGAGCCGGTCTTCCGGATTAGCGTAAATCTGCCTGCCGATATCGGTCACCGAATCGATCATCTCTTCCGGAGAGGAATACCGGAACATCCTGGCCGTGGAGGGGTTCACCGCTATATACCGCCCGGCGGGCGTGGTAAGAAAGATACCCTCGGTGGCGTTCTCGAAAAGCGAACGGTAACGTTCCTCGCTCTCGCGCAGCAACTCCTCCGCCCGCCTGCGCTCGGTGAAATCGTGCCAGATGCCGAGCATGCAAGGCTTGTTGTTATACGTGATGAGTTCCCCGGCTGCCTGAAGAATCCTGATGGTGCCGTCTTTCATCCGGAACATCATTTCAAGGCCGTCAACCCGGCCGCTCGTCTCGATCTGGCACACCATGTTACGCCTGTCATCGGGATCAACCCAGATATTGAGGTCTTTCAGTGCGTTCTTCCCGATAGCCTCCTCCTCGCTGTAGCCGGTAAGCCTGGTAAATGCCTCATTCACGTCGCAGATCAGGCTGCTGTCGATTTCCGTGATTGTCATCGCGACCGGGTTCATGTGAAACACCGTGGAAAAATTGTCGCCGGTGATGCGCAGTTTCCGGTTGGCCTCATGGAGCTTGAAGGCCATCTTGATAGAGGCCATCAGAACGGTTTCTCCCGTATTCTTTACGACATATCCGTAGGAAGTGATCTTCTCCGTTCTTTCGACGATCTCCGGCTCGGTATGGCTCGAGAGAAAAAGCAGCGGGATATCCCTATGAGTAAGGATGATGGCGCCCGCCTGCGTGCCGTCCATGCCGGCCCCCAGGTCGATGTCCATAAGGATGAGGTCTATTTTCGAATTCCCGGTCGCACATTCAACGGCGTTTTCTCCATTATAAGCCGTGATCACGGTAAAACCGTTTTTCTCCAGAGACCTGGCCTGCGCCGCCGCGGTTACGGCTTCATCCTCGACGAGAAGGATTGTTTTCGCGATTTCAGTTTTCATTGACGCCACTGATCCTTGACCCGATATCGGTCTTTTACCAATTTTTTCAGCAAATCGACATAGTCCATCATGCCTGCATAAATAAACGCTATTTTCGTTCAAAATTCCATCATAGTCAACCATGAAAACCCCGGAATCATCCCCTGGCAGCGGCAGAGCACCGGTGTTGTATCCGATAAAAAGGCATGAACCGAAACACGTTGACTTTTTATTGAAACATGATAAAGTATAGATAACGGGGTTGCCTAAAAAGTCATACGCACCTCGAGTGCAAGGCGCGTATCCGTCTGCCCGGGCATATGATCCAGCGGGAATCCATGATGGATTCCGATCTCATGGCCGGAATGACAGTACAGAAGATGAATTTTTCCCTTCTGAGTCAGCCCCGTTCTAAAAAATTACGGAAAACCAGAGAGACACATGAAACAATTACTTGGAGAAATGCTGATTGAGGCGGGGGAAATAACCCCGGAACAGCTCGATGAAGCGCTGAAAATCCAGAAGAGCAACGGAGCCATGCTGGGCGCGATACTCGTCAACCTGGGTTATCTGGATGAAACTGTTTTAATGGAATTTCTGAAAATGCAGGGGACAAGAATCAGGCTGCACGACAAAAAAACGTTTACAATTAAAAAAAGCAGACCGCTCAGTTCCAGTTCCACGAAGTAAGCCTGTACGGGTCGGGGTTTCTCCATGGCTGCCACCAGACGACGGCGCGCGCCGTTCTCTCCCTGCCGTCAAGCCTCACCTTCAGCGTGAGCCGGTAATTCACTCCGGCGACCACCTGGGTCTCCGCCCCGAGGATCCCGGTTATTTCCAGCCTCGCGTTCTTCCCGCAGGCTTTCTCCTGGGCCCTGACCGCGAATTCCGCTGCTGCGGCGACCTCCTTGTCCTGCACCGGCGCAGGAACATATCCGCCCGCTACCGGGCCCTTAGTCCCGTCAGGCCCGGCACATGAAGCTGCCAAGAGAAAAAGCAGCGCAACCGAAGCAGATATGGCGAATGCCATGACATAACCGCCCTTCCTCGCTGCGCAGGTGAACGAGAAACCATCAATACTTTTCAGACAACGATTCATACAGCTTATTATACTTCTCATGGATCATTTTTTCATCGAATTCCCGGAATTCTTTCAGCATTTTATCCAGTTCTTCATCCGAGAAATATTTCTCCGTGTCCGGGAAGAAAACTTTGTCTTCTTTCCTTATGTGCTCCGGATAAAAACCAATCAAAAAATCCAGTTTCTCAATGATTGTATCGATGCTTTGCAAATCTCCTTCAGTATATTTCTTTGTCGACTCCACCAGTTCTTTTACGGTCTTCCTGGCGACAATATGTTCGGCAATCAATTCTTTCATTCCGACGATGTCTTTATCGTTCAACGGTTTGTTTTCCAGCTCCTTGAAAAGGATATCTTCCTCCTTGCCATGATGCGTACGGTCGGCATACGTTCTGATAAAATCCACCAGTGTGTCCATAAAAACCGGGTCGACAGTCCCGTTCTTCCTGACGGATTCCAGTTCTTTGCGCGCTAAATTCAGCATTTTTTCTATCAGGCGATGTTCGATCATAAGAGGTCCCCGTGGTTTCATAATGTCCCCCTATTTCTTTTTTTATCGTATTTCGAAAATTCTTTCCGGCATATTACTATTTGATAAAAAAGACCGGGAAAGGTTTCCCGGTCTTCTACGTGCGTGCCCGGCGATAACCCTGAATACGCCGCCTTTTATGCATTCCGACAATCAATCGATCGCACAGTATGAATCATCGACCACCTGTTTGCCGCCGCCGTCAATGGTTCCCGAACACTCTTCTTTTTCAACCGATTCATAAGTTTCACAGCACTTTTCCAGGTCAGCACCGAGGCCATATGTCTCGCAGCAAACCATATTGTGTTCATAATCGCATTCAAGATATGTAAGCGGGATCAATAGCGGTAATATGAGGAACAGCACCTTTTTCATATCGGCCCCCGGCAGGGTATCATGTTTAATTGCGGATGGTATTACTGTGAACTGAGCCGTTGTTCAGTCAAGCACTTATTATTACAATACTCCCCGCCTGCGGCAGGGGAAACTTTCCCTATCCGGAAAAAAACTGAGAAGTGCGGCCCATAGTATTTTCAGTCATGCTTTGACAGTCTTTGCCTGCACCATTTTTCATATTTGAGATAATTATCATAGAACTCATCCCTGGAGAAAACGCAGGCATTGATCCGCTCAATTAAATCTTTCGAAATGCTTTTTTTAGTTCCAAACTCGGCGCCGGCCTGATAAATCAACTCCAGGCGGGCATCCAGCAGTGAAATATCCATCTGGAAACCCAACGAACCTGAAACAAACAACGAGGCCGCATAATCCGAGCCGAAGTTATATGCCTGCGCCCTGACCGTGGATTCAAGGGCTTTGAAATTATCAATTTCAGGAAAACCCGACGTCGCGACCAGAATGAAATGCTTCGGCATCCGCCAGGTGAATGAATGCCGGAACCTCCCCTGATCATCCTCATGGATAAAAGGCTCCATTGACGCGATACACCTGTCAAAGAACACCTTCATTCTCGATGACATGGAATCGGTATACACCGGGGTCCCGATGACGAGAATATCCGATTTTTTCAGGTCTTCATAAATCCGCACCATGTCATCCCTGACAGCGCATATGCCGGGGTTATCATGCATGCAGTGAAAACACGATCTGCAATGTCCGATGGCAAGCTCATTCAGATCATATGAACGGACGACGCATCCTGAATCGATAAGGCCCTTTTCAAACGCCCCCAGCAGGCGATGGGTAATTCCTTTTTTCCCTCTTGCGCTTCCATTGACGATGACTACTTTCATGTTTATTCCGCATTGAATAAATATTTTAATCATGACGGTATGCAGGAAACCGCCCGTGAACCGACTCTGCACAATCCGTATTGGCAGAACTCCCGTCAGAATCAGCCATACAGCCAGGAACGTGCCGCAATCATCTTCGGCCGCAGGTCCGGAAAAGCTACCGGCCCCGGAGGATCTTTATAATCTCGCCTTCTATCGAAAAAAGATCGAAAGGCTTCCTGATCAAGCCGTTCATTCCCGCCCTGAGGCACCGTTCCTCGATCTCCATAAGGACATGGGCCGTCAACGCGATAATCGGCACCGAGGGATCCATGACGCCGCCGGAACCGCCCCTGATCCTCTTCGCGGTCTCGATACCGTCAAGCACCGGCATTTCAACATCCATCAGCACCAGGTCAAAACGCCGCTTCGCGAGGATGTCTATGACCTTATACCCGTTTTCCGCGCTGACGACCTCATGGCCCGACCGCGACAGCACGGTCCGCAGCATCTTTACGATTGCGGGATTATCCTCGGCGATAAGGATGGCCAGGGCGCCGGCGGACTCCCTGCTTCCGGCATTGTCCGGAGCGGGAACGCCGGCCTCTCTCCCGGTCGCCTTAACAAGGGGCAGCATGACCCTGAACAGGGCTCCCCTGCCATCCGGCCGCACAACCTCGATAGCACCGTCCATATACTCGACAAGTCTCTTCACAATGGCCAGTCCCAGACCGACGCCGGACCGGGGTCCGCCCTGGATCCCCAGCTGGACAAAGGGGAGGAATATTTCCCCGTACTGCTCCTGCGATATGCCGATACCGGTATCCTGGACGTCGATGCGAACCGGCAGGCAATCATCAACGCGGCCCTGCGGCGCCGATCCGTTTTCGCCGGGTTCCGGGAGGCCAATCCTGATTACAACACCCCCGGTCTCCGTGTATTTACAGGCATTGGAGACCATGTTGGATATGATCTGCCTGATCCTTGTCACGTCTCCAGAAAACAGCCGCGGCAGCCTTTCGTCATAGCATCCCTCGAGCGACAGGTTCTTAGCCCTGAAATCCATCGAGAAAGACCTGACGATCTTTTCCAGGAGGTCCTTCAGGTCGAAAGGGTTGCAGTCCAGCTTGAATGATTCGGATTCAAGCTTCGTGAAATCAAGGACGTTGTTGATCAGTATGAGCAGGTGCTGGGATGAATCGTTGATGTCATCGAGATACTCCGATATCTTTTTTACATCGTCTTCCTTCCTTGCAAGATCGGACATCCCGATGATGAGGCTCAGGGGGGTGCGTATCTCATGACTCACGGAGGCCAGGAAGCGGTCCTTCACGCGAAGGGCGTCAACGGCCGTGGCCCGGGCTTCATCCGATCTATTCTTTTCCTCGACAAGTTTCTCATCGTTGAGTTTCAGGGAATAGATGAGGGCGATCCTGGTCTTTTCAAACTGAAAGATGACCATGACCATGATGGTTATTACCAGGTAGAACCGCAGAAGGCTGGATGGCGCATAGCGGTACATGTCCACAAACCCCGGGCCGGCCGCGACGAGGACAATCGAACCGATTATAAACAATACCGTCCACCGGAACGCCGCCCCGGGAGACAACAGGCAGAGCGCAGCCGGGGGAAACAGTAACGCCCAGAACACGTAGGAGCCTTCAGGCCCGCCGAGGATGATGGCTATGAAAAAATACAGGGAATACAGGAAAAGATTCACCCCGTTTGCGGTATTCCAGAAGCGCGTCTTTGAAAATATGATTACGTTCGCCAGCTGGGTGACGATGATGACACTGTTGAAAACGATCGGGATATTATTGCCGGTCCTCATGATGTGATACAGCATAAACAGGAAAAAAATCGGCGTTGTCGAAATGAGCAGCATGGAGGACAATTTCTTTTTTCTTGCCTCCTCCGATTCCCGGATAACCGAGTAGTAGCGCTCGGGAAAATCGGCGAACATGGATACGAATGATTTCGATGCCGATCCCGCAAGAGATTTCGGTGATTTAACAATGGATTGGCTTTTCATAATTCAGATCCGGCCACGAAAGGCAGTTTTATCGAATACGAATGATTGTCTTTATACCAAAAAAAAAGCCCCGGATGCAAGGCATTTTTTTATATTAAATCCGCAGGGGCAAACCGGTTTCCTTGTCCGTCAGTATCTCTTTCACTCCGGCATCAATCTCGTTTTCCAGTATTTCACTTATTTTCCCGGCTGAAAGATACGCGCCAAAACCGGTCTGCAGGAACAGGGCTACACCGTTATTGAGCACGAGGTATATCTCACCCAGCTGATTTTCAGCCACCGTTTTTATGCCCGGTGACCGGTAATCAATTTCCGGATCAATGTCATGTTCAGGCCGGGAAATCCCGGACAGCCCTGACGGCGGATCCTCCGCAAGGGATATGTCATCATCCCCCAGGTGTATTACCGAAAGATCATCGAGCTCGATATAAACCGAACAATAAAACGCATCGGGCAGTCCTTCAATTACCTGAACCGGTCCCAGCCATGGCGTCTGGAGGATACGTCGGATCCGTTTGCCTTTGAGTTGTGATATGGGCACCATGTTCACAGAAAAATCATCCGAAGGAAATCACGGCCAGGTACCGCCTATTTTTTCATTTCATCGAGACGCTTTAAAAATTCGTCAAGGGTGTATTTCGACCCTGCATAATCGCCAAATACCGACATCAGGTTTTTGTCCCTGCTCTTGATTTCCTCGAAGCGCTTCATGAACAAAGACAAGTCCCTGTTCGACGCTGCGTAGACCGCATATATATACGGGAATCCTTTTTTCGATGCATGGATTTCATCCAGTCTCTTGATGAAATCATCGACTGTTTTGCCCGATCCGGCGTAAATACCCCAGTCAGTGCCGACCAGTTCATTCTTCCGGGATTTTATCTCGTCGATCCGCTGCGTGAACTGTTCAACGGTGCAGGTCGAGGCGGCATAATCGCCCCAGAACGTCATTACGATTTTTTTTGATTGTTTTGCTTCTTCGTATCTTTTTTTGTAAACCTCAAGCGTATTGGCAGACCTGGCATATGAGCCATGAAATGTCAGGGGTATATCCGAGGCAAAAACCGTAGAATACAACAGGCCGAATACAGCGACTATTGATATCGGATTAAAATATTTCTTGAGGTTGATCATAATGGTTATCCTCCCGGAAAAAAATATGCTATTTCTTCAGTCAAGCGGCATCAAGGCAAATTGTTGCTCATTTGCCATGGAGCGTCGGCTGGATACAGTCATCATTATAAGCAGTGACGCGCGACGATAATCATTTCTTTTTTTTATAAATTACGAGATAGTGATCTTTAATGAAATGTTCAGTGCTCATCAAATCAAGGCCGCTTTTTTTCATCCAGATTGCAACATCATCCTCATTGAATTTATTTGCCATAGGCGGCCAATTCTCTTTAAAGCTTATTATCGCGATTCTGCCATGTGCGTTCAGATATCCTGATGCGGTATTTATATATTTTTCCTGATCATCAATGTAATGCAAGACATCACAGATAAAGATTAAATTCACTTTTTCCGGCAGCTTCGGGTCTTTTTCACCGGCTAATACTGTTTGAATATTATGTATTCCTGATTTTATACTGGTATTATCGATATGCTCAAGGAGTTCGCTATTTATATCAACTGCATATACTTTACCCGATTGAGCCACTGCTGATGCAAATTTTCTTGAAAACAATCCTGATCCGGCGCCGATATCAGCGACAGAATCTCCCGGATTAATCTCTAATGCGGCAATTATTCTATCAATATTCATATCGCCGACTCTATCATCTGTTTCCATATGCTGAATATAGAATCTGGCTTTTATAAAATTTTTAAACACGGTAAAACACAATACTGCCAGCAGTGCCGATATTGATATGATTGTCAATATTATCAACTTTTTCATGGATGATCCTCGCTGAATAGAATTCAGACACTTACCTTCGCCCGAATCCGCCGTGCAGTCAAGAACTAAACCGCAATCTCCCCCCTGCCTGCGGCAGAGGGAATATGGTGTGTCAATTCCCCCTGTCCCCCATCGGGGGCACGTGACCGATATCATTTTCTGTCTGCGACAGAGTGAACCTGGTGTGTCCGATAAAAAAGACCGGGGAGTGCGGCCCGGGCTTATCTATTCGTAGCTGCTCGCGAGCATGGAACTATCATTGATGTTCAATTATCACCGGTAAAAAATCAACTCCACTTGAATGTAAGTTTTTTATGATTGTTCGCGCAATCGGACAGATATATATTGATCAAATTCTGATAAGGTATTCCGGTTTGAGACGATAGCTCCTTGAAGTAATTGATCGTTTCTTCCTCGATACGGATTGTGATCTGCTTTTTCAGCTTTTTCGTATAAGGATTCTTGATCGAACCCGAAAAATCGTATTGCTTTCTCATTTTAAGAACTCCAGATACTGCTTTTGTTCATGCCTGTCGGCTTTTCTTGCCGAGATGATCCTGATGACATTCACTTTTTCCCTGTAAAAGTGGCTTACCAGCAATATTTTCAGCGAAATGCTCATTCCTATGATGATAAATCTGTCTTCTTCAACGGAATGATCGGGGTCATGTATGAGCCGGGCATTGTCATCAAAAAAAACGCTTTTTGCCTCATCAAATGATATGTGATGCTTTATCCTGTTTTCACGATCCTTTTCGGGGTCCCAGGTGAACTTTATACTCATGATGTAATGTAATTATAATATAATTATATGTCAAGGATTTATGACGGCCCTGCCGGGCTTTATCGAGCGAAGAACTATCACGTTAACGCCGATATCCTCCCCTGCCTGCGGCAGAGGGAACCTGGTGTGTCCGATAAGGAAGAAGGAGAGTGCGGCCTGGCCTTTTGTGTGGCCTATGAGAGTTGATGCAGAACTGCAGATTTTCCAGCACTTTATTATTCAGCCACCTTGTCGAGCACTTCAAGGTATTTCTTCTTGCTGCCTTTTTTCGCACGATTAATTAAATATTCTTCAGTCTCAAGCGCCGATATCTTTTCAGTTACGGCGCTGTTTATCAGTTGATTCAATGATACCTTTTCTTTTTTTGACAGCTTTTTCAATTTCGAATGCAGTGAATTGGGCATCCTCACGCTTAATGTTCCCATCTTTGTCAGCCTCTTACTTTAATATTTCAGATAAAAATATATCAGGACTAATTACTTTTATTCCAAAAAACCGAGCTTCTTCAAAGTCCTTTATATTATAAGTAATAATATATTTTGAATTGGAAGAAACAGCAACTTCCAGTATATGATCATCATAGGGATCTTTTAACAGCGGTCTCCATAAATAGAATATTCTGGTATCTTCGGCAACTGCGCAAATATAATCCAGAAAATCATTTATATCCTTTTTGTTAAGATTCAGTTTACCCAGATTTTTTACCAGTACGGATTCATATTCAAGAATCAACGGAACCGATACGGCAACCGTAAAAGCATTGTCCGGTATGAGTTTCAATAACTTAAATGAAGATCCTTTCTGCGACAGCAGGCCGGAATAAATTACATTCGAATCAATAACGACTCTGGGCTTTTTCATCGTGGTATCATATATGATACCGTTAAGCTGTCAATAAAAAAAGGCTTGTACATGGGCTTGCCCTGCCGCAATCCCCCCCTGCCTGCGGCAGGGGGAACCTGGTGTGTCAATTCCCCCTGTCCCCCATCGGGGGCACGTGACCGATATCTTTTACTGCCTTCGGCAGAGGGAACCTGGAGTGTCCGATAAGGAAGAAGGAGAGTGCGTCCCGGTCTTTGCTGTACATGTCGTATACATGATTGGATATGGTATAGCTTGACAAACTTTACTTTTTTAAATCATTCAGCACTTTCTCGATTTTCGGCAGCAGGTCCTTGAACCGTTTATCGATCACCTCCCAGATAATCTGGTTGTCGACGCCGAAATATCCGTGGATCAACTTGTCCCTCATCTTCGCCATGTATGACCATGGAATTTCATGATACTTAACCGTTACTTCAGATGGGATATTTTTGGCGGCTTCACCGATGATTTCGAGCTTCCGTATCACGGCGCTTGCCGTTTTCTTGTCACTGTCGAAATCATCGAAACCCATGTCCTTGATGAAGTCGAATATGTCCCTCATGGCTTCGACAATATCCTCGAGATAGAGGGTACGAGACCGCCTCATAAGAAGACGACCTCCTTCATTATCTCGTCCTTCATCTGCTTCTTTATTGCCTTTTCCCTGACCAGGTCTATCTTCCGGTCAAGGACACGCTCGAGGTATTCCTCTATCTCGAAGAATTCGAACAGGTCTGGCGTTGAGCTGAATTCAACGAGTATGTCTATGTCGCTGCCGGGTTTTTCATCTCCCCGCGCATACGAACCGAACACCCCGATCTTCGACAGGCGATATTTTTCGCCCAGGTAGTTCTTTGCCTTTCCAAGCCGCTCACGAATTTCCCGGTCCATCAGGTTCTCCAAGATGAGATATACTGCTGTTACCTTAGCATCATATACGAGGCTGTCAAGCCACTTATTGCCGGTTGGAGTCACTGTGTCCCTCGCCCGAATCCGCCGTGCGGTCAAGCACTTAACGATATACTCCCCTGCCTGCGGCAGAGGGAACCTGGTGTGTACGATAAGGAACAAGGAGAGAGTGGCCTTTATTTTCAGGTGACTGTCAGGCGAATACTATTACAGTTTAATATGTGTATTGATGATCTTGTGCCGAATCTACTATAGCACAGCTTATTGTTTAAGTATTTCGCACATAAACAGACTGAAAAATGAATCTATTTTAATATATTCTGATCACATTTTTTAATTTCAGAATGAAAATATTTTAATGTTTCTGGCCAAAGAAGAGCTGAATTTGTTGGGCTAGTACTTGGTGCATTCCAAGTACCAAACAATTTACCATTTTTTATTGACCCCTTAGCATATAAGTATGTATAAACAACATCATTTTCTTCATTTGTTTTTTTAGAAAATTTCTTTTTATCAATTGTTTTAGCTTCAAGATCAGTATAAAGCATTTCAACTCTAAATAGCAAAGGTGTCCAGTCAGAGTCCGAGTAACCCCAAACATCCGTTAATTCTCCGAGTAAAATATAATCATCAACTTTATTTTTTGGTTTAAAATCAATGATTATGCATGTTTTACTGTACTCATTATATCTATTTAATTCATCTTCAATTTTTAAATGCCATTTGAGGGGTTCATGGTTCGATTCGTTCAAATGAAATTTTAATAACCATGGAATAAAACCAGAATTACAACCAAATATGCTTATTTCTTCAACGAGTTTGAAATTAATATTTTTAGATGTTTTAATTTTTGAATATAACCCATACATAATTAAGCTCCTTCATTTATATTCTCTTATAATCAACAGCGTGTGATATGGCAATATAATTTTTTCTCTGCTAAATCAATAGGATCAAAATAAATTGTAGATAATTTGTACACAAGCATAAAATAACCCCTTCTCATCTTTATCTCTTCTACATAGCGAGAATACCGGACTTATAAAATATTTAAATTATCAAGACACAGTTCAATGAACGTCATCAGACTTCACAATCGAACAGCAAATATATTATATTATTTATTATTTTGTTTTATTACCTAAAATCATCGGGAATGATATTTTTTGGTAATTTTTTATGCTCTCGTAATATTCGCTTTGTTTATTTAGTCGTTCTTTAGAAAGTTCATTATCCATATATGAAAATAATGACCAATCAGAATGAGGATCTAACCCATCATGACAGGTTTTACATAAAGTAATTAAGTTTTCTTCTTCTGTTATACCTCCTTGTGACCAAGGTAAAATGTGATGTATATGTAATTCTACATCCGTATAGTCCTTAGGTGATCTACCACAAATTTTACACCTACCATTATCTCGTTTTATAATTCTCATTCTAAGCTTTTTCGATGGTGCTCGATGAAATTTTTCCTCAGGTATACTATCGATTACAACCATCCCTCTGTTAATTGATGAAATTACCTCTTGAGGTTTTAAAAGTTTTTTAAAATATTTTTCAGCTAATGATTTTGTAATTACACCATGACCTCCAAAAAGTAAAAAAATAAAAAGATCTTTTTTATCATTCACCAACAGCCCTGGTTCAGATATATCCTTTAATAACGATAACATTTTTTCTTGGTCAATTATTGAAGCTTTACGGATTTCTCTCCTTGGATTTGTTTCTGTATAACCACACCAGTGAGATTGTATTGAATATGATATTTTCCCATCCTTTGATCCAAATAAACTTATATAATAGTATTCAGCACCAGCAATCGGCTGCTGTGTTCTCAATCTAACAATTTCGTCAATAAATTTAATTTTTTTATCCATCAAGTTTATGGTAAAATCAATATATCTTTCAGAGTAACAATGGACACCTGTATTTTTTCATGCGACTGTCAGGTGATTACTTTCACTATTCAATTTATTATCCCCGCATGGAACGAAACGGCTATGGTTTTTTGGGCGAAGGCCTGTATTATTTTTTACTATGTTTAATCTGCTTTCTTTTCTTAAATGATGACCCTTGAATTAATTTCAATGTTGACCTATAAATAAATGGAACCCAATATGATGGATTAGTTTTAGTTCCTTTTTTTAAGAAAAAGCCTACTTCGACGAGTCGCTCTGCAATTTTAGATGCTTCTTCTTGATTTATATTCCAAAGTTTACAGAGGGTTTCAATATTTTGTTCGGAATGCTCATTTTCTAATTTGATAATAAATGATTTAAGATTGGGATACTCTGCATATAGTGTTTGTTCAATTTTTACTTTAGATACCACAGCTAATGCCTTTTTAATTGAAACATTTTCAAACAATGTCTCTTGTGGAGGTTTTTTGTGACCTAACTCTAATCGTCTTATTTGCTCTTCTCTTGATGCTGATAATAAATGAATTAATTCACGAGGTGATGCTTCATTTGATGCATCTTGAGTTCGTGATACCATCCATTTCAAGGTATCTGGTTTTCTAACTGTACCTTCTATTCCTTTAGGTAGCATCCTATAAAATAATTTATGTTTTAGAATTGCAGTCATGGAATTTACATCAGATATACCATAATATTCTTTTATTTCTATAGGGCGTGATAATCTTTTTATTATCATATCGATTAAATCTTCACTGGACCATTTAATTGTTGTAAAACGCGTTATATGGCTTGCTTCTCTAAAACCCTTTTTAGTTATACGATTCCAGATATCAGTTCGCAAAAAAAGTTTGATTTTTATATTTTCGAATGAAAAAAAATTTAAATATACCCTGAAAAGTGATCGTAAAGCATTCTCTTCTAGATTTGGATTTTCAGCAAATGCCACATCAAGTCGATCCAAGGCTATCCACAAAAATTTATCTCTGTTTTTTAGCTCAAAATCGCATCTTTTTAATAGATTATCAACTGATGTGATTCCAGCTCCTTTTTCTTTTGGTGTTGGATCACGGAATAGAACTTTTAAGGATATTCCTGACGGTACTCCTGTTGCTTCATTTACCTTTAGAGTACTTTCTAATCCTTCTGGATTCATTAAGCCCTTTATATAGTTTCGTGCAGATGATAATAATTGTGGTAATGAGAATGACTCATCAATTAAGTGTTCATTTTTCAAGATTTTAACAATATCATCTGCTATATTGCTCTTAAGAAAGTATTGTCCAATAATGATTAAAAAATAAAGTTCCCACAAATGTTCGAAATCTTTTTCTGAAGGTGGTGGATCTAAATTAATATTTTTAAAAATTACATCGCCTCTCATATTTTCTGCAGGGATGACAAATATTTTGTTTCTTGCTAGTTCACTTTGCTTTTTTAATAATGAAACATAATAAGCACTTTTTCCTGAACCTTTTGGGCCATAGATGATGTCATACCTTCCAGAAAAAAAATCTGACCATTGATTTGTTTCTACAAAATAAGATTCAAGCTCATTGCCTTCCTCTTCAGCAATCCAAGAACCAACATTAACTTTTTTTAATAATGCAAGCTTATCGATGACTTTTTTCATTCAACACCCCCAATTATTGATAATCCAAAATTTCGCCCAATGTTCCAAGCATAGCGGACGTTTGCCGTATGGTAGCAGAGGCAAATATTCCAAAGGCTAAGAGACCGAAGGGAACACAGCGGCTATGCTGTGTTAGGCGATTTTAAAGCCGGATCATCACAAGAAATTTTTTCATATTGTTCTTCAATTGATTTCATTTCATAAATAATACTTTGAGAAGAATATTTTATTATTTGTTTTTGTTGATGATCTAAATATAATAATACTATACCAAGTATCAAAGAAGAAATGAGTATTGCTATATTTGTTGGTATTATCCATTGGGGTAAATTGTCCAAAGTATAAAGAGATAGTACAGAAAATATCGATGATGCAAAAATTCCAAAACATATTGACGAAATAATACAATATATCTTCTTTTCTGAGAGAATATTACCTGCTATAAATTTTAATCTTTCCCAATCAGTTTCTTGTATTGGATATAACCCCTTCCTTTTAGGAGTGAATAAGGTATAATCTTGAGAAAAATTATAATTATTCATTTTTGATCCTCCTTTTTATGGGGATCAATTAGCCCAAGAATTACAGCATTTAATAAATTTGTGTTGCCACATTTTGTACATGTCAGTGGCACTAATGGTATAATACCACCACCTAGTTTAAGGCCACCTTCATGAAATTCACGAATCTCAAATAATGAATCAGATAATGACCATGTTTTTGACTTGCAAATTGGGCACTCTGGAGCTGGTCCAAAGGAATTTAATTTTTCAATTAATTTACTTCTCTGTTCATTGGTTAATTTCATATGAGTGTTCCTAAAATATATAGTACAGAATAAGACCGGCTTTAATTGCGCCTGACAATATTTCTACGAATTATTCTTCGTAATATGTTCCCTCTCAACCCCGTTATCCGAAACCTTACCCCTCTCCCTCTCCCGGTCAAGCACTTATTTATCGTTCCGCGTGTCCCTGCGGGTCTGGCGGATAATTGCCGGATATCTGCCCGTGTCATAGTGCCGTTACGCGGCCCTGATCCGGCCGTTGCCTGGCCTCTGGTTGTCCGTGGCCCTGATAGGGCCGGATAAATACGCGCCGCCCTTGCCATGTCTGCATCTGCGGCGACCTGCAGCCTGTGTTGCATGAATGGATGATTGAGATTATATATGACAGTTATTCACTGCTTGCGGGGGCCGATAAACTTATCGCCGTTGAAATGTATCATATGATCGGGGATGTCGGCAAGCCATACTTCGGTTTCCCATGCTATGTCGTTTACGTGCTTCCTGAATTCCCTGTAATCGGGAAACGCCGACACATACACCAGGCCCGCGCCGCACTTCCTGAACATCAGCTCAAGCTCGATGAACCTCTTCGGGGAAATCGGCCCATGCGATGTGACTGCTTCAACCAGATACATCCAGTTTCTGTCTTTATCGTAAAGCACCACGTCCGGCAGCTTTCCATGCTGGTCGATCGGCACCCGAAGCTCGTTTAAAACCGCCCTTTCGATGAAAAGGTCCTTTTTCGCGGTATCACCTACATACAGCAGCATGCTGCCCGGAGCGAACCTGGGCGCGAACTCATTAATGACCGCGATCTGGACCTCATTGTGTTTCCCGGGAGAAAATTTTAGCTTCTTTCCGTTTGCGAGCGTCACCGGTATTTTTCTCAATGCTCGCTCTTTCTCGTATTTGCCCTGTAACGTTCCGATGGTCCGTTTAAAACCATCGAGCGCCTTTGTCCATCTCTTCGTTCCATAGGTTTTGATGACATCCAGCGCTTCATTCGTCAACCGGTAATGATTGTCCTTGCTGTTTGTCGGCAGATCGGGGTTTTCTGGATTATGGCTTGCGATACCGGCCTGGACGAACTGATGAAGCGTCTGTCTTCTGAATGTTTCGCGTGAATTTTCAGCATAGCGTCTTTTATAATGCAATGCAATAAATCGCATGATCCCTTCGTATCTCGGATTGTCCCTGTTCCCGACCACGGACATGCTGACCTGCCTTGCCGATTTCCATTTTTGGTCTTCTTTTAAATTACACAGGGCGAGGAGCGTTAACGCGGAGCGGTCATTCTGCTGTCTGACCGGCAGGCCCAATGCTTTCAGGATTTCCTTAGCTTCTTCTATCTTGCCCATTATGCTGCACCGCTTTCTTCATCCAAAAACAACTGATCGATGTCGATGTGTTGAAGCCCATTTTCAAGAATCATGCGCCCGACTTTCAGTATAAAATCATAGTCCGGCAGGGGAATGTCCCTGATCTCGGTTGCGCTAACCTCGGTATTGCCGTTCAACGTTCTGAAGTATATATCCAGATATTTGGTATTCAGAACTGCAGACAAGCCGGCTATTTCTTCAGGGGTCAATCTCCCGCCGGGCCGATGGATGTAGTTGACATGATTTTCGATGCCGAGATATTCATGGTGACAGCGGCTTTGATACAATGGTGCCGTATTGATTCTTTTAATGTCCTCTTTTGGACTGAAACGTCTCATTATAACATAATTCCCATTGGGTACCAGTATGGGCATGGAGGCGTCATTGACTGCGATGAATTGCTCCTTGCGGCAGTTTTCAATCGGCCATTCAATTTTTGCGTTTTTAATATGATTCATCCATATTAAAGGGGCGCAACTACCGTCATTTTCCATTGCCAGGAACTGTCTTACCCTGAACGGAACCACCCTGCCCGTGGATATTTCCATGTTAAACTTGTGAAGGCTCCCCGGCCAGCTGTTGACAAACGAGATTGTATTTTCTTCTTCATCCGACAAGGGCAAAAATACAAATTTATTCCCTGATTTATGATTTATAACGTCATGCAGAAGGGCGTTTCTTTTTACCGGTTTGTCCAGATCGGAAGAACTTCGGCTATGCGATATTATTACTTTTTCATTAGGCCCGGCTTCGGTAATGTGTCTTTTTTTTGCGTGAATTATCAGGTGTTCCTGCAATACATCGTCCCGTTCAAACGCCTCATCCCTTGAACCGAACAGGTGAAACTGTTCCGGCGTCATCTCTGAGAAGAAAATCTCGCGGAAAGCCTTAAAATAAAACCCGGAGGTATAACTCCTCGGCGTAATAAATATCATGTCACCGCCTTTTTTCAGCATGAAGGCCGATATGATCATGAACAGCGAGTAGATGTTCGGCTGGCCGTATACGACCTTCGAAACCGCTTTTGAACGGGGATCGTCCTTGTTGATCTTGAAATAAGGCGGGTTCGATATCACGATATCGATATTCCCATGAGATGGTTTATCATTGAACAACTTTTCGGAATGATCCATGGCATCGTTGTTGCCCAGGATAAAATCGTTTTCAATGATATTTATTGAACTGCCGATATTTCTGGCTCTTAGCCATCCGGAAAGGCCGGCAAACGATTTTTCGGCATACGGTATTATTTGCGGGTCAACCTCATACCCGATAATATTTATTTTTTTTAAACCCTTTATTTTCAATACCGCATGTTCACATGCCGAGCATGCCAGCACGCCGGTGCCCACTCCGGGATCAAGGATCGTTATCTCTTCTTTTTCATTCTTTGATATCAAGCCGCCCATGAAATCGGCGACTTCAATCGGAGTCAAATACTGGCCATATTCCTTTTTATGCGCCTTGCGAGAGCTTCGGGCATATTCCTGTCCGTATCTGTCTGCTATAATATGGGGGCTTTCGTTATAGATTTTATTCATATCATTAGCATAGAAACAAAAATACGATACAAAAGTATAGTATCCCTTGCTTTATGTCAATTAAAATATGTCTCATATAATACCTGGAGTCAATGAGAATTTGCATCATTCTTAAATCCCTTTTACAGCCCGGCTCGGGCCGTTAGACAACTATTTCCCTGTTGCCGGCCGGTACCGGTCCCATACTTTTCAGGGTGTTCGCCGACACCTCCCCCGGCGGCAAGCTGTATATTTCATGCGGCGCTCTTCTCATAATCCCGTCCTCCGTAAGGCGGACACTGATCGGGCGTCTGTTCGAGCCGTAAGGAGCATAGCGACGTCGGCGAGTTTCGACCGGAGCCTGTCGCGTTGCGCGACGCTCATGGATGAGCTAGTGCAGAGCGCAGGCAGGAGGCCAAACAAGCGCTCTGCCCTGAGCGACCGCCCTCTCTTTTCGGCCTTTTCTCTGGGCGATGCAGAGAAAAGGCCATAAGCCTCCCGGCTCCCGGGAAAATTAACCGCGCTTTTTAAAGCGCGCCAGTCCTCCCATGCCTTTTAGGTCCCTGCTCTGGCCGTTAGGCGGGTGTTTCCCTGTTGCCGGCCGGTACCGGTCCCGGACTTTTCAGGGTGTTCGCCGGCACCTCACCCGGCGGCAAGCTGTATATTTCATGCGGCGCTCTTCTCATAATCCCGTCCTCCGTAAGGCGGACACTGATCGGGCGTCTGTCTGAGCCGAAAGAAAAGGCCATAACCCTCACGGCCCCGGGGAGAATTTTCCGCGCTTTTTAAAGCGCGCCAGTCCTCCCATCCCCCTTTTTCTGTTACATTTCGTTCCTTTCCCTGACTATATAATGATCCCCTGTACCGGCGATCAAGGAGGCCCCTATGGCGACAGCACAGTTGAACCCCATCATGCGATCCGTCAGCGGCGGCGTGGGTAACCTGGTGTTCTACGAAAGATACGGCAGAACCGTGATGCGGACATGGATACTACCCCCCAATCCGCGCACCGTGAAGCAGCAGTCAAACCGCGCGCGCTTCGCGCAGGCAATGGCCGCATGGCAGGGCCTGTGCGCCGATGATAAAACGCTATTCAACGCGCAGGCGAAAAAGCTTCGCATCACGGGCCACAATTTATTTATCTCGCGGTACATGAAAGGCCACACGGATGGTAATTCATGCGTGCCCCCCGTGGGGGACAGGGGGCGGTTTAAGCGCATGAGGGGGCGGATAAAGGAGATCAGCGCCGATGAAACGGTGCAACAGGCTTCCACCCCCTTCTCCCCCGGGGAGAAGGGGGCCGGGGGGATGAGGGCATCTTCTTTACACCCGGCCTTCCGCTCCGTCACCGCTCCGTCTCCGGAAGGGAGAAGCTCCTTTACCGTGCCTTTGCGGGTCATTTCCGGCCCGCATGGATAAACGGACGTACTTTTATCCCGCTTTTCATGTCATGCGCCCTGAAGGGCCTGGGGGGGATTCTACATCGAGCAGATCCTGAACGCGCCCTTTGAGAGAAAATCCATGAACCGTGGGTCGACCCCGGAGTTTTCGAGGTTGAGCCTCATGTAATGGGCGTCGTCCCCGCTCACGACCTGGTTTTCCCGGTCGGTGTAGTTGCGGTCCCACGAATTGAACCACTGGGTGACCTGGACCACGACGAACATGTTGTACATGGCGTCGGCCCCCTCGTCGAACAGCTCGTCGATCTGGTACACAAGGTCGTAGCGCGTGCCCTCGGGCTTCCATCCCAACTTTTTTGCCGTTTCGAGGATCGCGAGCCAGATATCGTCGTTGCACCGGTAAAAATCGGGCGTTCCGAGGCTTTTTAACGTATAGGCCATGAATTTATGTTCCTCCGGCATGAAATCTGAAATCAAGCATATTTTAATCCTTCAAATTTTTTCAGAACTTTTTCACTATACAAAATGCCCGGTATAGTATATATTTATAGGAAAGAATCTTACGGTTTTTCTGCATTGTCCGGGCCGCGGAAACCGTAAAAGTATTGATTTTTTTTCAGAACGATCCGTTTTTGTAATTAGTCTGTGGAGATGCGCCCGTTTTCATGATCCAGAACGAAAAACAAATAGGCTACCTTGACAGCTTCTGCGCCGATACGGAAGTCGTTACTAAAGTCATAAACAGGCTCATATTCGACCTCGAACAGGTCGGCTACCCCGAGGACGAGATCTACGAAATCGTGCTTTCCATGGACGAATCGATCACCAACGCCATCCAGGAGACGCTCAAGAAAGACCGGGAATGCAGCGAGTTCGACACGAACGCAAAAAGAAACATAACCATCAGGTACACGGTCGACAGCAAGTCGTTCGACGCGACCATCATCGACCACGGCAAGGGGCTCGACATCTTCAATATAATCCAGAGCCTCCCGGACAGGAACTCCAGCGACTACATGAGCCAGATAATACGCTACGCGTCGGATTCGGAAAAGCAGAAGATACTGGTCAGGATCAACGGCAAGGAGATTTCCCTCAAGGGGATCGGCGCCGGGCTCAAGATAATCCTCAACTTCATGGACAAGGTCACCATCGACCTCATTGACCGCCAGAAAGTGCTTGCGACCTCCGTTTCAGAGCATACCGACGGCACCATTTTCAACATGAAACGGAAACGCAGATATTCATGAAAAACAGCAAGAGCCCGAAGGCCTTCGAGAACCCCTCATTTCTCAATTCGCGGGAGGCGCGCACGATCCGTATCCTTGCCGAATACCTGGAGCCCGAAAAGCGCTTCGAGGAGCTCAACGTGTTCCACTCGGTCGTGTTCTTCGGCTCGGCGAGGATCAGGCCCAAGCAGAAGAACAAACATAACCTGGCCAAATACTATCAGGCCGCCGAGGAATTCGCCTACCGGCTCGCCATGTACAGCAGGGAGATCGAGCAGGAGACCGGCAACGGCTTCTACATCTGCACCGGCGGCGGCCCGGGCATCATGGAGGCGGCCAACAAGGGCGCGGCGCGCGCGGGCGAGCTCAACATCGGGCTCAACATCTCGATTCCCTTCGAGCAGATGCCCAACAAATACATCTCGCCCGAGCTCAACTTCGAGTTCCATTACTTTTTCATGCGAAAGCTCTGGTTCCTGTACCAGGCGCGCGCCATCGTCGTGTTCCCCGGGGGTTTCGGCACCTTCGACGAGCTCTTCGAGGCGCTCACCCTGGTCCAGACCAGAAAGCTCGAAAACGTCAACATCCCCATCCTGCTCTATGACAAAAAGTTCTGGAAAGACCTGGTCAACTTCGACAAGCTCATCGACTACGGCCTGATATCGCCGGGAGACATGAACCTGATCTATTTCTTCGACTCGGTGGAACAGGGGATGGATTACCTGAGGCCGAAGCTCAAAGAGGTCATGAAAAACATCCATCTCTACTACGAGATGAAGTTCCCTATCTGATGCAGTCAGAACCCGGGCAAAGCGAAAAATCATTGCAATTATTTCCGTCCCGGTGCAATATTTCCGTCATGAAGCGTTCGAAACCGACATTTGCGGCCCTTACCGCGTTATTCGCCTGCCTGCTCCTGCGCGCCCCGTCGTCAGGCGGCATCGACACGCCCGTTTCAGGCAATCCCGATCTCTCGGTGTTCACCAGCGAAAAATTCGGATTCAGCATATCGGTCCCCAGGAAATGGCGCAAATCCGAATTCAACCTGTACTACAAGCATGTCGTTGACATGGCAGGCCCGCGAGGGGCCCGCGTCAGGGTAACAGCGGTGGTGAACGACGACCAGGAAAAGGAAAGATGGACGAACTGGAAAGACTGGTTCGCGCCCGAACCCGGAGGCCGGGTAAAATCCATCATCGAAAGCAGGGTCATGGATTACGGCGCGTCAGGTACGGGCGTCCTGTACGTGTTCGAATCATACGGCGAGAGGCGCAGGTCGCTCGTGCGCCTGCTGCTGGTGACGCTCGAAAAAACCCTCATCGCCGTGGAATGCAGCGCCCCGATGGGCGAATTCTACAAAAACGCCGCGCTGTTCGACGATGTCATGGTTAGCCTGAAGATCAATCAGGCCGGCAAATAGCTCCGCATCCCGGGCAATCGCCTACTCAAGGGTAATAGCGGCAACCGGGGTCCTGGGGCCGCGGACAACAATTTCGCCGTCCCGGAAAGCCCTGTTGACCGCATAGTTTCTCGTTCTGTACGCGCTCATGGATACGGAACCCGGGGTCAGATCGCTCAGCCATGGGCTGTTGTCGCCGGTAAATTCCGTCGATTCGTCATCCGGGATACTGCAGTATATCGACTTGCCCGAATAATAGAAATTCAGCACGATGATCGAACCCGCCTCATAATTGCCCCAGTCGACCGTGAACGGATTGTTCTTCTGGATGGTCGCGGGAACGGTGATGGAATCCAGCTCAAGCGGCATGTCCACAACATCGGTATAGGTTTTACCGGCTTTCCTGAAAGTTAAAACATACCTGTCCGACGAGGCGCACGACGCATAGTATTCGAGATCTTCGGCTTCATCATCCTCCGAAAGAGTCACTCCATTGACGCTGACCGAATCCCCGTCATGCAGTTCGATCTCTTCGCCTGATCCGTCCCTCAATCTGAACCGGGCGATCACTCCCGCGGTTGTTCCGTTGTCATTGATGGTATAGGCGACATGGAAATGCCTGATACTCACGCCTGACGATTTCTCATAATCCTCACACGAGACGACTGTTCCCGACATGAGCGCGATCAGCAGCAGCGCGCCCGCCAGGTTCAGGCGGACCGGAAAATGCGTGACTGAGACGTTATAGTTCATGGAAAATCCTCCTGGCCTACGGGCTCCCCTTATTTGACCACTGCAAACGAATAGCCGAGAGTAAAAATCGCCATGTTCTGCAGCATTTCATTGTTCTTAAGATAGCTGGTGAAATACGGCTTATACAGGATGGCTATTTCCAGCTTGCCGATCCCCATCGGGATGTCCAGGCCGATACCCGCTCCCAGGCCCAGGCAGTAATCGTAATCGGGCTTGATGTCGTCGTCAATGGTGTTGTCTTTATAGGTGTAATCGACATCGATATCCGACGCCGGCAGGCTTATGCTTGGCCCCGCAAGCAGAAATAAAATGCATTTGTCCATTTTGAAACGTAATTTCAGATACAGTGAAATGTCCGCCATCCATAGCGAGTAATAATCATAATCATCGCTGTTTATGGACGACATGCCGCCCGTTCTGCAGAACATGAATTCCGGCTGCAGGCCGAAACCGAATACTCCCTTCTGGACAAAATTCATGTCGAGGAGAACGATCCCGCCGAAGGTTATTACCGGGTTGTTTTTCAGGTCATACCTGTCAAGCTCATCATCCCATCCGTCCCCCAGAAAGAACCCTGCCCCTGTAACGCCCTTCATGCCTATGGAAAGCTCGAAGGAGCCTTTTTCAGCGGAATAAACCGGGGAAAAAAGGCTTATCATCATCATTATAATCGCTGTATACCAGATCTTTTTCATAGGCCGGTTGTGTATCTCCTCTTGCTGGATGGTCATGAATAGTTACGTGAATCTGAGTTTCAAACGTCAGCAATGGCTTAATAACATCATAAAGCTCTATTATGGCAAGAATTATTTACCCGGCTATAAATTTTTTAATGCTTTTCAGCATCTGCACCCTGTGCACTGACGATATTCTCATCATTTTTTATTTACCGGTCTCTTGTATTATTAGACTCAAGAGTTTACAATAAAGACATGTCAGGTTCATGCGACAATGTATGCCAAAACTCATGATATGCGAAACGTTGCATTAAAAGCATGGTACCAGGGGGGACGATATGTTTACTTTCAACACTGACGTAAGCTCCATTCTCGTCTGGCTCGTATGGATCGCGGTGTTCATATCCCTGTTCGGGCTGAACGAGGTCGGCCGCAGGTGGAAATGGGCGGGCTTCGCCATGTTCGTAATCCTGCCGACAATACTCACAATCCTGTGGCTCACGGTGCTGAGCGATACCGCCTATATGGACTGGTTCCACGTGGCCAAGGTTTATTCCTCGACCGCGGGGTGCATCGGTTTCTGGTGCATCAGGCACCTTCGCGGCAAGAGAAAGGACGGCACAGAATGGAAGCTGAGCGAGAAGAAATGGGCGCTGTGCTTCCCGCCGCTGATACTCGCGATCAACATCATGGAGGCCGTCGTTCGCGACTTCCAGGTGGGCATGATCTACACGGTCCCCACGATCGAGTACATGCACAACCAGATACAGTACTACATCGGCGGCCCGTGGAACTACATGAACGGGATCGCAGGCATCCTCAACACCATCACGATAACGGGCTGGTTCGGCATCTGCATCCGCAGGCAGACGGCGACCGACAACAGCCGCGACATGCTGTGGCCCGACATGCTCTGGATCTGGTTCATCCCCTATGACCTGTGGAACTTCGCGTACACGTACAACTGCATCCCGGGCCACTCGTGGTACGCCGGGTTCGCCCTGCTGCTGGCCCCGACCCTGTGCGCATTGACCGTGGGCAGGGGCGCGTGGCTCCAGCACCGGGCCCAGACCCTCGCGCTGTGGTGCATGTTCGCCCAGACGTTTCCGGCGTTCATCGACGAAGGCCCCTTCTTCGTGAATTCGGTCGCGAGCGCCCAGATCGCGCAGGCGGCGCAGGGCATGGCGCTGACCCAGGAGGGAATATACGAGGTCGCCGGCGCCGCGCCCGATACCACGGCGCTGTTCACGGTAAGCCTGCTCGCCCTGCTTTCGAACGTCGCGATATTCCTGTACATGATCTACAAGATCGCGAAGACGAAACGCAACCCGTACCTCGGCGAACTCTTCACCGATCTCCCGGGATACAAGGCCATCAAGGCGCTGGCGGAATAATATCGGCAGCCGTGGGGACGTAGCGCGCTACGTCCCCACGGCGCTACATCCCCACAGCACGTTTGCAATTAAAACTGCACATTTTCAGCGACAATATTTAAATTGACAAAATAAAATATGGTCCCAATTATACTATAATACTGCACTAGTTCATGTATAATAAACGTCTGCAGGGGGATGATATGAAAATCCGAAAGACAATCATTACGATACTTGTACTTTCCGCCTCGCTTATCCTCTGGGGCTGCGACGACAATTCGGGGAGCGACAGCAAAGGTCAGTCATTCACTCCCGGCGCGCCAACTGTGGTCAAGGGCGACCAGAGGCTTTTCCTGACCTGGAATCATGTCAGCGACGCGACATTTTACGAGGTCTGGTACAACGATGATGACGACTCATCCACTGCGACGCCGGCAGACCAGAATGTGATCGCGCTCGATTACACACTCACCGGGCTGACCAACGGGACCACCTATTATGTATGGCTGATCGCTCGAAACCCGACCAGGATAAGCGGTTACAGCCCGTCCGCAAGCGGAACTCCGTCGCTGAACAAGATATACTACAACGCAAACGACGGCATCAGGAAACCCAGCACGGTCATCGTGATTCCAACCGGTTATGCCGACACCGAAATTGCTACCGTCGAATTACCCGACGATATAGCCGGGCCCCTCCTCGGCGGCACGCATGAAGGATCCGGAATAAGGCAGCGGCTCGTCACCTGGAACACCCAGGCCGATGGGGCCGGTACGACCTTTGCGCCGGGCACGAACATTGTCATGCACCACGACTGGACGCTGTACGCCGTGTATACCACCGACTCCTCGGCCCTGGGCAAGCGGGGGCCTGCGTGGGGATGGGTCTTTTACGATGCAGGGTCGACTCAATCGTGGGGCAGGTATATTGAAGCGGCCGTGGAGGATCTCCCTATAAGCATGTGGCAAGGGACGTCGGCCGATACAGACACTTACTCAGCAATCGGCACGGCCGACACCAATACTGCGAATATCATAGCTGCGGACAACACGCCAAATATCGCGGCCGACCGCTGCTCTGATTACACGGTCACTATCGGCGGCATTATCGGCGGAACGGAGTACACTGACTGGTATCTTCCCGCGGGGGAAGAACTTGCTGAAATGTATGACAATCTCAAGGCTAACGGTATCGGCCATTTTGCGAACGAGAGATACTGGACTTCATTACAGTATTTTGCTGACACTAACCATGCATATTATATCGATTTCACAGCAGGCTCGGGGTCACATGAGGGAAAGACAGCGAATTTTCTCGTACGCCCTATCAGGTATTTCGACATCCAGTAAACTCCGCCAGATTGAAAATCCAAGCGGTATCCGGGGCTGACTGCAACCATGCGTCAGCCCCTTCTCGTTGACGGGAATCGCACTATTCCGCAACGTCACCGTGAAACGCCCTCTCCGGGACGAATGTTCGTGATCCCCGGAATAATAGACAGATGTAAACCGGATTATTTTTTCACGCAGTTGGCCCTGCACTCGTCGGGACAGGATTCGTCGCAGGGCTCCACATGTATGACCACCTTGGCGTCGGGATAATGCTCCTTGATTCCGGCGACTATGCGGTCTCCTATGTCGTGCGATTCCTGCACGCTCATGCCAGGATCGACCAGCAGGTGGAACTCGTAGAACCGCTGTGATCCCGATTTCCTCGTGCGGAGCTTGTGATAGCTCAGAACCCGGGGGTGCTGTTCGGCTACATAGCGCCCGACCAGTTCCTCGTCCTCCCTTGAAAGGCGGGCGTCGAGCAGGTCGCGCACCGATTCCCTGGTGAGGTCATAGGCGGCCTTGATTATGAGAAACGCGACGATGATGGCCGCGACAGGGTCGATCCATGAAACGTCAACGCCCGGGAACAGGAATCTGCATATCCAGTAGGCCAGGAGTCCGGCCATGACGCCGAACGAGGTCCACACGTCGGTGCGCAGATGCCACGCGTCGGCCTTGAGCGCTATGGAATCGGTCTCGGTGCCGACCTTGAACAGCATGTGGGAAACGAAGAAGTTCGCGGCCACCGAGGCCGACATCACCGCCACGCCCCATCCCGCCTGCTCCATCGGTTCGGGGTGCTGCAGCTTCTTGACGGCTTCGAATATGATCCAGCCCGCTGCGAAGAATATCAGCAGGGCCTCGATCGATCCGGATACGTTCTCGATCTTGCCGTGCCCGAAGGCGTGCCGACGGTCCTCGGGCTTCCCTGACTTGCGCACGGCAAAGAAAGCGATCATCGCAGCCACGAGATCTACCGCGGAGTGTATAGCCTCGGAGATGACCGATACCGAGTTGATCAGTATCCCGATGGTGAGCTTCATGACCACGAGCGAAGCGTTGGAGGCCACCGAAAGGAGCGCTACCCGGGATTTTTTCGTGTTGTTGTCCATGTTTACCTCCCCACCCTTTCAAGAAACTTCACATAGTCGAGCAGGTGCGCGATCGCCCTGAACCCGTCGGCCGGATGCTCGATGAAATACAGGCCCCTGTCACGGTAATATTTTCTGGCGAAATCGGTCATCTCTCTGAACGTGAGCGGGATCACCGGCTTTTCGGTAGACGCCGCGCTTTTTATGATGTACTCGTTGTGCATCGCGTACAGGTCGCCCTCCTTTTCGGGAGGGAACGAGAGCGTGGCCACGACGTCGATGTTCGGGTCGTCGAGTATTATGCGCATCACGTTCTCCATGCCGAAATAGAATCCCTGGCCGGTGAGATCGAGCGGATTGGCGGGATTGGCGAATTCGGGCAGCGCGGCCTTCAATGCCGCAACGGTCCCGGGCGAGAAATCCGGGAGGTTTATCTTGAGCGAAGAGCAGATGTCGGCGTACATCCCGGCCAGGCCTCCGGACAGCGTGCACACCGCGAGCCCCCTGCCCTTCGGCACACTGCAGCGCGAGAATATGCCCACGGTCTCGACCAGCTCCTCGATGCTCCCGGCGCGCGCGATCCCGTACTGGCGCATGAAGGCTCCCGCAACGCGGTCGTTTCCGGCGAGCGCGCCGGTATGGGACATGGCAGCGGCCGATCCCTTGGCCGAGCCCCCCACCTTTACGGCCACGATGGGGATGCGTTTCGCGGCCGCCTTCATGGCTATGCGCCTGAGCGCCGGGGTGTTCCTGAATCCCTCGATAAAGGCCGCGATCACGCGCGTGCTCCCATGGTCGACCAGGTATTCGAGGCAGTCCTCGAACGAGACCACGGCCTCATTGCCCGAGGACACCATGAGCGATATCCCCAGCCCCTTTTTAAACATCTTGGTCGCGATCACCTCGAGCGAGGCCCCGCTCTGGCTCACCAGGCCTATGTCGCCGGGTACGGGGTCGATCTGCACCGATCCCCCGCCGAACACCGACGCCCGGCCCGCGACGTTGATGAAGCCCAGGCAGTTCGGGCCGACCAGCGATATGCCGTTCCCGATGCAGAACTCCCGCACCTCGGCCTGCAGCCGCTCGCCCTCGCCCGCGCTCTCCGAGAACCCTGACGAGATCAGCAGCACGTTCTTTATGTTCCTGGCCGCGAGCTCCTGCAGGGTGCTGAACACGAGCCTGCTGTTCACCATGATGACGCCGAAATCCACCGTGCCGGGCAGCTCGCCGATCGACGGGACCGCCGGTATACCGCATACCGCGGCCGCCTTTGGATTCACCGGGAAGAATTTCCCCTCGAAGCCGGTCTTGCGCGCGTTTTCGAGCAGGTTGGCGAACCACTGGTTTTTTTCGGACGCGCCGATGACCGCGATGTTTTTCGGATTGAAGAATCCGGCGAGATTTGAGTTCGTCGATGTGTTCATGCGCATGGCCCCGGATAAGATTGTGATAAGGGGATTCAAATACGCGGGAGATTTTTTACAAGGATTTTTTCATGCCGCCGGGATGACCGGTCACAGCGGTCTGCCGATTACGGCCGCATCAGACAGCCGTGACTTGAACACATCGGACATTCCGGATATGTCCTGCACCCGCATGTTCGTGTCGTGCGCCGGATCGTCGTCGTTCTGCCAGGTCTCGTTCCACCACGAGAAACCGAGGACCTGCGGCCAGTCTCCCGATATGATCTGTTCGAGCGCCGAGTCGGCCCAGGCAACCGGGTCGCCGAGCGGGTTGTTCCTGGTCACGCCGAACTCGAATATGAACACCGGTTTGTCCGGGGCGAGCTCCGCGAGGCGCTGGTACGATGCATCCACGCCGTCTTCGAACGCAGGCCATTCCTCGTCGAGCGGCGTTTGCGCGCCGTAGGATGAAATCCCGACCCAGTCCGCGGCGTCGTCGCCGGGATAGTAATGCTCGAAGCGATTCCACTCCTCGTCCGGATCGTCGTCGCCGTTGACGTGGAACGCCCAGGTTATATTGTCCGCCCCCCTCGAGCTGATCGTCCTGACGATGTGCCTGAACGCTGCCTGGAACCTCTTCGGCCCTTCATCACCCCCGCAGTTCCATGTCCCGTTCCAGGAAAACCAGTACCCGTTCATCTCCGTGCCCCACTCAACGATCATAGGCGTGCCGAAATCTTTCGCGGCATCGCCCCATGCGGCCAGGTCGGCGTCGAACGCGCCCTCGATGACGGCCCGCAGCGTAAAGGTCGTCTCTTTCACGTTCTGGTCAGGGGAGCTCCTGAGCATGAGCCGTATGAACGGGATAGAGCCCCTGTCCCGTATCCACGTCGCGGTCGCGACCGGGAACGCGCGGCTCCGGTACCAGTTGTTCGAGAAATATATCCAGGCGGCCTGCTTGCCCGCGGCGGTCTCGTAGGCGTCCACGTCGGCCGGGGTTATATCGTCCTCCTCGCCCGTGGTTCCCCCGGGATACACGCCGTGGTAGTATTCGCCATCGCCGGGGAGCGTTATGCCGGCGCCGTGCGCATCGGTTATCTCCGCGCTTTCGTCGTAGTCAAACCGGGCGCACGAATCGCTGTCGCCGCCGTCAGCGCATGCGGCCAGTGCGGCCGAAAGCAGGGTCACGACAAGAATGAGGGGATTTGCTTTCATATCCTTACAATATGAATATTTTCAGGCCTATCGTCAACGGGATATTGCTGCCGGCCCGGTGGTGCGTAGCGGCCTCTTCATGGAGGTATGCTACACCGACAATCGCAGAAGACAATTCTTTTTTTATCGGGAGTGCAGGGCTTGAGGATTCCTATCTATTTACATCCAGAAAGCCTATCTTCCTTTTCGGATGTCTGTCTTCTCTAAGCATTTGTTTGATTGCTTCAAAAACGATCCTGAACTTGTCATCATATTGTTTTTCCATGCTTTCAATTTTTCTTTTCAATTCCTCATGAGACGATAGCATTTTCCGCAACTTGGAAAATGATCTCATAATCTGTATATTGACATTAATGGCCCTTTCACTGTTTAAGACCGATGATAACATTGCAACACCCTGTTCAGTAAATGCCATAGGCAGGTATCTTGAGCCTCCCCAACTTGAGGTCGCATTTTGCGATCTCAAGATTTCTAATTCCTGGTTTGAGAGTACAAACATAAAATCATCAGGAAAACGGGAAATATTTCTCTTTACCTGTTCTTTCAGACGGCGGGTCTCAACCTCATAAAGTGCTGCCAGGTCACTATCCAGCATCACCGCAAGTCCACGAAAACAGTATATTTTGTTTTCAATCAATTCCGAAGGGATCGGTTTGGTCATGTCTCTCTCATTGTAATAGACTGCTCCGGACAGGTACAAGACCGGATCTTTATAAACTATAATCAAGCATTCCATTATCAAGCGTCATAAATATGAAGATAAAGACAAAAAAATTCCTGGCGGGTAAAAAGAATGCCTGATAATACTCCAGCCACAAGCGGGTCTGCATGAGACAGTGGGGACCCGATCTGTTCGGATGCGGCCCTGCATTTTCTGAATTCGGGGAGTTTCAGGGTCCAGCTACTCGATGCGGAAACCCTGTGCCCGTGATAACGGGCCAGGCGGCCGATAGTACAGTCACTTGTAAGCGGGCCTGTTATAGACCTTTTCGTACGCCTTGCAGTAAGGGCAGAACTTGCTTTCGAATTTCACCATGGCATAGAGAAATCCCTTTCCCTTTTTGCGCGCCCTCGTGCAAACCGGGCATTCTTCTTTGCAGAAGTCGGCCATCTTTTTGAGTTTTTCTTCGTTTGTCATGTGGTTGCCTCCTTCAGGCTTTCCCTTTTTTTCCGTTGATCTCGCTCATGAGCAGCGTAAAGATAAAACCGACGATGAACAGCGCCGCGATCGCGGTCATGTTGAAAAACAGGGCCATCAGTATGCCGCTGACCTGCCCGCTCAGCATCAGTATTCCGTTCGATGTGGCCTCGGGCACGGGGTGCGTCTTTTCCACCGCATAGGTGAGTCCCACGGGCAGCGCTGACACGAGAAAAAAGCCGAAGGCGAAGCCGGCGATACAGAGTACGGAGAATGTCGAGAGGAACTCAAGAGCGAGCGTCAGCGGGGCCGCTATCGCCATGATCGCCACGAGAAAGATCCTCCGCTTGCGGAACCTGTCCGAAAGCGCCGGGATGACCACGGCCCCGAACACCCCGCCTATGATGAGAAGCCCGCCGATGATCCCCGGGGCGATCGACGGGTCCACGTCGAGCGGCCGCTTGAACATGGTGTCGATCTTGGAGGAGATCGCGTTGAAGGCTCCCAGGCCGATGAAGAAGGCGCCCATGAGGTAGATGAAGTCCCGGTTCCTGAAGAGCTCGCGGATACCCGTGATCATGGACACCTTTCTCTCTGCCGCAATGGGGTTCGGGGGCGTCGCCGGCTTGTCCTTGACGAAAAGCAGGTACAGTATCAGGCCGACGAGGGAGAATATCCCGTAAATATGCAGGATCATGGATATGCCGCCCGCCGGGTCGCCTGCCTGTTTGTAATGGGCCATGATCAGGTCGCCGGCGAACATGGCGCATGCCAGGCCGAGAAAGAGCGACATGGTCGCGAGCCCCGATGCGAGCGCCTCCTCCTCTTCGGGGAACCAGTTGGCCGCCACCTTGGTGAACGAATTGAGCACAAACGGCTGGCCGATCGCGCATCCGGCCTGAAAGATCATAAGCCAGGTATAATCCGGGGCGAACATGCGCAGGAATCCCGAAAGGCCGAGAATGATGACGCCGATGCCGGTGCCCCATTTCAGTCCCAGGGTATCGATGCACCATGACGCGGGAAATGACATCGGGATATAGGCGAGCATGAAGATGACCGCGAAAAGGTCGATCGACTCGGTGTTTCCGCCGGTGTAGAGCGCGGCCGCGTCAGTCGCGATAGGGGCGAAGGTGATCCACTGGAGCTGGGTCGCTATCGCGGGAAGCATGAAAAGAACAAGGACCACCCAGCGGTACGGGGATGCTGACTGTTTCCGGTTGCCGTTCATTATATTCTCCTTGATGATTAATAGAGGCGGGACAGGACGAATAACGCGATTTTATATTGACATTTTTTGAACTATGCAAGATATTTTTTTTCCATATCAGATAAATTTTCAAAACTTCATTCCCGCGACGGTGCAATCTCGACTTTTGACGATATAAAGTACAGCTTAGGCGATCATCCAGACAGGAGGCCGACCATGAAAAAAATAATCCACCTCACCGACCTGCATATCGGCTACGGAGACCTCGACAAGAAGCTGTCGAAGCTCATATCCAACCTCATCTACGCGATGCAGCCGGCGAAGGACTATGTGGTGCTCGTCACCGGCGACATCTCAGAAAACGGCAATATCAAAGAGAACTTCCACCGCGCCAACGACCTGCTGAAAAAGCTGAAACAGGCCGGATACGACGTCCTGGTCGTTCCGGGCAACCACGACTACGGCGACGGCATCACGCCCTTCAAGGAGAACATCAGGTCATTCAGGAAAAACTTCTACGGCAGCGCGTCTGTCGAATTCCCGAAGCTCGACGTCATAACCGACCCTGACGACGGCTCTTCCATCGCCTTCATCGGGCTCGATTCCATGGCCGGCGGATACGATTTTCCGGAGCCGCGCGTGCTCGCCCAGGGATACCTCGGCGAAAAGCAGCTCAAAGACCTGGATGCGATGCTCGCGGGCGCCGATGCCGCGGCTGCGGGCAAACGCGTGGTATACCTGCACCACCATCCGATAGACAAAAACGTGAGTATGATGCTGAAGGATTCGGAAGGGCTCGCGGAGGTTCTCGGCGGGCACAGCGTCGACGCGCTGCTTTTCGGCCACAAGCACCAGGGCAGGAAATGGAACGCGCGCTGGGGAGTAAAGAGGCTTTACGACGGGGGAACGAGCACCGGCAAGGGAGACGATCCCTGGCGGCACCGGGTCATCGACCTCACGAAAGACCTGCGGATGGATTACGACGGCGACTTTCTATGAAAGAGCGTCACCGTTAAACGGCCCGTCACAGGAATTCCACGAGAACGCTTCCGGTATTATTTTCCCTGTCAAGCTCGCAGATCCGGCTGCGGCCGCCGCCGTCGCTGTCGGCGACGGCGTATATGGCGTGAGCGCCCGATCCCGGTGTGAGCCAGATGAAATCCGCCTCGCGCACGTCGCAAAGCCCCATCGACGGATAGATACTCGCCCTTCCGAGATATGTTCCGCCGGCTGACGGGTCGCCGTCATAGAAGGCCACGAACACCGACCTTTCCAGCTCATTAGGCCCACTGTTGCTGATTTCGGCAGTGACCGTCACCGCGGCCGGGTATGAGTCAGAATCGACCGTAACTTTTATCACCACAAGGTCCGAATCCGCCACCGGCTCAGTGATTACCCCCTGCCGCGAATGGTTGGCCCTCAGCCAGTACGAGCCTTCATGCGCCGGTATCTCGCCTTTCCGGCCGACCCGCACAGGATTGAAATCGCCCTGGTTCCATATTTTGCCCGCGTTTGGCCAGGTCTTGCCGGTGTCGCCGAACACCACGATGCCCGCGTGCCCGAAGTTGAAAGCCGGCACATAGTTGTTGGCCGCGACCACGATCTCGGCCTGGCTGTCGTTGTCCACGTCCACGATGACCGGTATCTCGTACAGTGTCGCAGACCCGATATTGACATTGTACAGTACGGCGCCGTCCGCTCCATTGAATATCCTGAACGTGGTCTCGTCGTTCTGGACGATCTCGTTCGCGCCGTCCGCGTTGAAGTCGAACGCCGAGCATCCCACCATGCCCGAGCTGTAGTCCTGGCCCGCCGACTGCCACATGATTGTACCGCCGGTTTCCATGAGCGTTACACCATCGGCAGTGCTCACGGCGATCTCTGGTTCGCCGTCGCCGTCCGCATCGGTTACGACGGGTACCGAGGTATAGGTATTGTGATCGCGGAGTATGCTTACCGGCCCCCACTTCACCGCGCCGTCATGTTCGAGGCAGTACACATACTGGTTCGAAATGACCATGATTATTTCCGGGTTTGGGTCCGCGTCAAAATTTCCCGCTGCAACGAAATAAAACGTGCCCCCAATCGAAGTATTCTGCCAGTACACCGAGCCGTCCGAGCGATAGGCGGTATTGGCCATGACCACTTCAAGGTCCCCGGCGCAATCCAGGTTGACCGCGATCGCGTTGCGGCGGCCGGTCGTTGTCCCGGTCCACTGAAGAACACCCGCGCTGTTCACGACCGTGGTGTCGGTAAGGATATCAGGCGATCCGTCGCGGTCAATGTCGGCAATGGATATGCCGATGGCGCCGGAGGTCTCGGCCGAGGTGCTTCGCCAAAGGAACGTTCCGTCGTTGTTGAACGCGAGCAGGCGGCTCGTTCCATCGGTCCCCCCGGTATTTCCTTCGCGGACAACGATCTCAACCAGACCATCGCGGTCAATGTCGCCCAATGCGATGTTCGTCGCGGGTGATATATTATATCCCGTTACCGAAAACAACTCGCCGCTGCCATCTCCGCTTACGGCCCTGAGGATGCCGTTATTCTGATAATCGACGGGGCTGGCGCTGAAAGTGACAAAGACGATGTCCGGGATATCGTCCGTGTCCACGATTCCGTCGCCGTTGTCGTCATTGAGGCTGGCGACCGCGGGCGCGCTCATCGCCTGGTTCGATGCCGGGGCCACCGCGCTGCCGGTCCACTCCCATTCGATGACAGGGTTGATTTCCCTCGCCGCGGGCGCGCACCCCCCGGGCGCCGTACCGCACAACTCGCCAGAATCGCCGGATTTTTCAGCGAGCATGTCGGAGCAGGCGCACAACGCTGCGGCCATACAAGCGGTCATGAGGACCGAAGAAATACGCATGAGGTTCATTTTCGCCATCCCCTGTGAACAAGCGATTTACGGCAAACGCTCGTTCGCCGCCGATATCAGGCGCATCGATTGAAATCGCTCCCGGCGGAAAATGCCCGGGCAGTGATTATCCTCATTATTTGCGCGATGAGTCAATATTAATCCAGGCTATCCGATCAGCTCTTCCCTGATGCGCCTGAATTCCCGCTCCCTGGCCAGGAACGCGTCGACGATGTCCGGAGCGAAGTACCTGCCGCGGTCCGAGACGATGATCTCCAGGGCTTTTTCGTGGGGGATCGCCTCCTTGTAGATGCGCCGTGACGTGAGCGCGTCGTAAACGTCGGCAATGGCCACGATGCGCGCCGAGAGCGGGATGTCCTCTCCCGCGAGCCCTTCGGGATAGCCGGTGCCGTCCCATCTCTCATGATGGTAATAGGCTATCTCCTTTCCGAGGGTCAGGAACGATATGCCGTCGATCTGCGACTCGACAGCGCGGAGCGCGTCGCCGCCGAAGGTCGTATGGCGCTTGATGATCTCAAACTCATCGGAGTCAAGCCTGCCCGGTTTCAGCAGTATCGAATCGGGCACGCCGACCTTGCCGATATCGTGCAGGATGGACGATATGTATATGTCCTCGATGTACTCGGGGGTGATGTATCCCGAATAATCCGGCTTTTTCGAGAGCTCTTCGGCGATCATGCGCGCGTATTCCCTGATCCTTTCGAGGTGGGTGCCGGTATCTTCGTCGCGGTACTCGGCGAGCTTGGCCAGCCCGATGATCGTGGCCGCGCGCGCGTTCTGGGCATGCCTGTAGCTGTCGAGCAGGTCGCGTTCGAGCCGCTTGCGCACGGTGATGTCGCGCATGACCATCTGGAACCCTATGATGCCGCCGTCCTTGTTTATCACGTGGGCGTTGCATTCGACGTCCATGACCTCGCCCGTGTGGTTTACTATGCGGAACTGGAAATCCCTGACCGCACCCTCCTCGATCAGCCTGACCCTCATCCGGTCCCTGATCAGCGTGACATCGTCCGGATGCAGGATGCTGATCAGCGGTATGACCGTCAGGCCGGCATCGTGCACGCCCATCCACTCGTAAAAGCGGGGATTGGCCATCTGGATGTTGTTTGTGTTGTTCACCAGCACGAGCATGTCGATGATGTTGTCATACAGGTCGCGGTACCTGAGCTCGGATTCCTCCAGCGCCCTGGCGCGCTTCTCGACCTCTTTCTCCAGGTTGTGGGCATAATAGCTCAGCCTTTCAGAGGCCGAGTCAAGCTCCATCCTGAGGTTGAATTCGCGTTTCAGGGCACTGGTGTCCACATTGCATTTCACGACGACGATAGCGATGAAAAAGATGAAGAAGAACATGTTGCTGTAGAACACCCTCAGGCTCTCCGGGGTGGGCGTGTTGAAAATAAATATCGGCGCGCAGTAGATCAGCAGCATCACCAGCCCCGCCCTGACCGCCTGCATCGCATCCAGTGGAAGGATGGCCGTAAACGCGATCAGCACCATGATCAATCCGGCATAATAAAACGACCCGTACCCCCCCTGCTTCACGCACATGGCCGATATTGTTGCGCCCGAAATCAGGTAGCCCATGACCGCATACCGGTATGGATGGCGACGCCCGTTTCTCCAGCGGTAGATGAACAGCAGGGTCAGGAATGCGGCTGAGCATCCCATGCGGTAGACGAAAAACAGTTCGGCGTATTCCCTTGCGGCGAAATAATCGAGGAAACTGAACATGGGCATGAGGATGACGGCCACCCACATGATGACCATGATCCTCCGGTGCATCATCTCGCGTATTTCATTGTTGAACTGATCCAGATGATAATCTTTTATTGCGTTCATATGAAAAAAAGACTCTTGTGCCATAAAAGCGCATAATGCGGCCATGCGTCAAGGCTATCTTGCTTCTACGATCCTGATTCTGCAATTAATCTAAAGTAATCAATCCGAAGTCGAGCGGCTGTAAAAAAAAGGATGTCCATCGCTGAACATCCGTCAAAAGAAAGGTAAATCTGTAAATATGCCCAGGGCGGGACTTGAACCCGCACGGACAAATTGCCCAAGGGATTTTAAGTCCCTTGTGTCTACCAGTTCCACCACCTGGGCCCTGCAGATCAAACAAAAAAACCATTCATTAATGAAAAAACAGGAGCTTGCTATGGCACCCTGTTGTCGTGAAAATGAGGCGCCGAGCGGATTCGAACCGCTGCATAAAGGTTTTGCAGACCTCTCCCTTGCCACTTGGGTACGGCGCCGAATTTATAATCCATTTAGTTGCGGGTTGCCGGTATGTCAACCCGAAAACTGCGCAATATTTCAAAAACTCCCCCGCATGAGTTGTCATCCTGACACAACAGTGAATATTTTCACAAATGATAAACTGACATTAAAGTTTTAAATGACCTTTTTTTTGTAAAACCCTTATAGAGATTGACATTTTAAGCATGTATATCCACTATTGGCGAAGAAGTTGATTTAAAATCATAGTACCAATTAACAGACTTTCTTCAATTTGGTAAGAGATAATGTTAATTAAATCACGTTCCTAACAAAACCCAACTATTTTACTATTTAAGACTTATTCAGGAGGTTTCTATGGTTAGAAGGATCGAGAAAGTAGCCGTTATCGGCTCTGGTATCATGGGTGGCGGTATAGCCGCACTCTGCGCCGGCGCTGGAGTGAAAACGCTGCTCCTGGACATTGTTCCCTTCGATTTGAAAGACGAAGAGAAAAGTAATCCCGTAGCGCGCAACAGAATCGTAAAAGCTGGTTTTGACGCACTCGCGAAAACAAAACCGCCCGCATATTACGACAAAAAATCGGATCCTGACTTAATAACAATCGGTAACTTGGAAGACGACATCAACAAGCTTTCCGAATGCGATCTCATCGTCGAGGTCGTTGTCGAGAATCTCAAAATCAAGCAAAGCCTTTTCGAAAAACTAGAAAAAGTCAAAAAACCCGGCGCGATCATCGCGTCAAACACCTCGGGTCTGCCCCTGAAAGAAATGGCGGCCGGAAGAAGCAAGGAATTCAAAGAGCATTTCATGATCATGCACTTCTTCAACCCGGTCCGCTACATGAAACTTCTCGAGCTCGTGGCCGGACCGGACACCAAGAAAGAAGTTTGCGAATTCATCGAGCAGTGGGGAGAGAAAATCCTCGGTAAAGGCATCGTGTGGGCGAAAGACACCCCGAACTTCATCGGAAACAGGATCGGCGTACAGCTCATATGCGAAGCTTTCCAGCTCCTCGAAAAAGAAGACATCACCGCACCCGAGTTCGACAAGATGTTCGGACCCGCGTTCGGTATGCCCAACACCGGCGTTTTCGCGCTCGCAGACCTCGTCGGTCTCGACACCATAGGCCACCTGGCCCACAACTCGTACGAACTGCTGAAAGACGACGAGAGAAGGGACCTCTACAAGATCCCGGCGTTCGTCCAGAAGATGCTCGACAACAAGATGCTGGGCAACAAGTCCAAGGACGTCGGCGGATTCTACAAGAAAGAAATCGACGCCAAAACCTGGAAGAAGATCAACAAGGTACTCGACGTCAAGAAATTCGAGCATGTCGAATACGACAAGAAAGCTCCTCTCGAGTGCGCCGACCAGGCCAAGAAAAAAGCGACCCTGGCTGAGAAACAGCAGACCGTCATCTACGGCGACAGCAAGCAGTCCAAGATAGCCCGCAAGCTCATCATGAGCGCTTCGATTTACGCAGCCAACAGGATCCCCGAAATATCCGACACGATCGTCGGCATCGACAACGCGATGAAGTGGGGATACGCCTGGGAAGCCGGCCCCTTCGAAAGCTGGGACAACCTCGGAGTCAAGAAACTGGTCGATGCGATGGAAAAAGACGGCCTGAAAGTTCCCGAGAACGTCAAAAAGATGCTCGCCAAAGGCAACCAGACCTTCTACAAAATTGAGAAGGGCAAAAAAATGTATTATGACTTCGCGTCAGAAAGCTATAAAGAAGTCAAGACCGGCGAAAGCATGATTTTCCTGGCCGACATCAAAGCCGACGCGAAAAAAGTCGTCAAGAAAAACCCCGCATGCTCGCTCATCGACCTCGGAGACGGCGTATTCAACCTGGAATTCCACAGCAAGATGAACGCCATCAACGTCGACATGATCGATTTCATGCAGATAGCAGGCCAGTACGTTCTTGAAAACGGTATCGGACTTGTCATAGGCAACCAGGCCCCCGGCATCCCCGGCGCTTTCTCGGCCGGCGGAGACCTCGCGTACATGGGCGGTCTTGCCAAAGCAGGTAAATTCAGCGAAATAGACGGATTCATCAAGAAAGTGCACGAAACCATCATGGGAACCAAATATTCCCCCTACCCCGTTGTCGCGGCTCCTTACGGCCTGACACTGGGCGGCGGATGTGAAACCTGCCTCTCGGCCGACAAGATCGTCGCCCATTGCGACCTTTACATGGGCCTTGTCGAGATCGGAGCCGGTCTCGTTCCCGGCGGATGCGGCATGATGCACCTCTGGCAGAGATACATGGAAGGCGTTCCGGCGACCGTTACGATCGCCGACTACGGCGCATACATGATCCCGGCCTTCCTGTGCGTCGCGCAGGCTAAAGTTTCAATGTCTGCAAAAGAAGCCCGCCGCAACGGCTTCCTCAGACCGACAGACAGGATCATCATGAACAAAGACTCCCTCATCGGCGAAGCCAAGAAGGAAGTCCTCAAGATGGTCAGCGACGGATACGTTGCCCCGGTCAAGAAAAAATGGCCTGCCATGGGTCAGGAAGCGCAGGGTATGATCTACGCCGAGATGTTCAACATGTCAGGCGGCGGATACATCCCGAAACACATGGAAAAAATAGCCAAGAGAGCTATCTACTGCATGAGTGGTGGTGAGGCCCGCAGCGGTCAGCTGGTTTCCGAAGAGTACTGCATGAAGCTCGAAAGAGAAGCTTTTGTCGACCTCTGGAAGACCGAAGAGACCCAGAAAATGGCCGAGCATATCATGAATACCGGCAAGCCGTTATTGATATAAGCGAACCATCATACATATCATAGGAGGATTTTTATATGAGAGAAGCCTATATAGTAAGTGCTGTTAGAACTCCCGGATGCCGCAGGAACAAGGGCGCGTTCGCCCAGACCAGGCCTGAGTTTCTTCTGGCCCAGGCCCTGAACGGCGCGATTGAAAGGGCGAAAATTGACAAGGGCCTCGTAGACGACATCATGGTCGGATGCGCGTTCCCCGAAGCGGAGCAGGGACTCAACGTAGGCCGCATCGTTGCGCAAATGGCGGGATTTCCCGACAGCGTTTGCGGAGCGACCGTAAACAGGTTCTGCGCCTCAGGTCTCGAGTCTATCGCGATCTCGGCGTCCAGGATCATGAACGGATGGTGCGACGTGGCGATGGGCTCCGGCCTCGAGTCCATGAGCATCGTTCCCATGGGCGGCAACATGCCCAGGCCTCATCCCGACTGGTCGAAGGAAAAACCCGATGTCTACATATCGATGGGTATGACTGCTGAAAACGTGGCGTCACGCTACAACATCACCCGCGACATGATGGATGAATTCGCCTTTCATTCGAACATGAAAGCCGCCGAAGCTCAGGCCAAGGGATTATTTACTGAAATTATCCCCACGACCGGGCACAAGTATGTAGAAAAAGCCGACGGAACATATGTTCGTGAATCCTTCATCCAGACCAAAGACGACGGTGTTCGTCCTGAGACCACACTTGAAGGTCTTAAAAAACTGAAACCGGCTTTTAAAACCACCGGATCAGTCACAGCTGGAAATTCTTCACAGACAACCGACGGCGCGGCAGCCAATGTCCTCATGAGCAAGGAAGCCTGCCAGAAGTACGGCGTGAAGCCCATCGCGAAACTGGTGTGCTACACCGTTGCCGGCTGCAGGGCCGACGAAATGGGCGTGGGACCCGCATACGCGATTCCTAAACTGTGCAAAATCGCTGGAGTTGACCTGAAGAGACTGGCGACCGACAGCTTTATTTTCGAGCTAAACGAAGCCTTCGCTTCCCAGGCCATGTACAGCGCACAGCAGATCGGCATCGGAGACAAGAAATACTGGGCGTCCGATTCAGCCGAGAAACGCATCAATATCACTGGCGGCGCAATCGCTCTGGGACATCCTCTGGGATGCACCGGATCAAAAATTGCATCGACCCTTATCGCCAACATGCAGAGGACCGGAACCAAATGGGGTATCGAGTCCATGTGCATCGGCGGCGGCATGGGTGCAGCTGCTCTGTTTGAGCTCTGCGAGTGATCGCTTCTTTAAAAAGTATATTCACAAAAAGGGCCCGAAAGGGCCCTTTTTTTATGCTAAGCCTGCCCGAAAATCCTGCCGATAATGGAACTGCCGGCAAAAACGGCCCGTCATAGCGCCGGTCAATCCGGCCGCAGCAACGGCATACGGGAGGAGCGACATGACTACCGAACAGAAACAGATGACATCCAAGGAAAAGCAGATCAACTATTTCAAGATGTACCTTTCGAGCTTCGAAAACGGAAGCCGCGAATACGAACTCATCAAGGAAGTCATCCACAAGCTCGAAAAAACGCTGCAGTAACCGCCCGGGAACGCCACAGTACTCCGCGCAGGGCCGCCCGGCTGCAGTTTCAGCGCCAGGTTCGCGGCGTACAGGCAAATAATGACTTGTCATATCCGGGCTGCAAATGGTATATTTACATCGTATCCGGTTTGAAAGAAAAAATATCAGGCGGGCCCATGCAATGAAACTCAAGCTTGTCCTTCTCGTATTTGCCGCGGCTCTGGCGGTCCCGGCAGCCGCGGCCCCGCAGCAGAAAACCGCGAGCGAGACATTCAAGAAAGCCGAAAAATACTTCTACCAGAAAAAATTCGAAATGGCCGAGCTTCTTCTCCAGGAGGAGCTGAAGCTCAACCCTGAAAACGCCGCGGCCTACTCGTACCTCGGCGATATTTTCCTGAAAAAAGAGCGCTATGACGAGGCGCTCAACCTGTACCAGAAATCGCTGGACCTGGACGAGAACAACGCAGAAAACCACTTCCGCATCGGCCAGATCTATTACTACAAGAAGCTCGGGAACCTCTCCATCGAAAATTTCACCAGGGCGCTGGACCTCGATAAAAGCATGAAATTCGCCTACTACCACATCGGCCTCGCCTACCTCATGCTGGCCCGCGACAAGGAGAACACCATAAAAAACTGGGAGACCTACATAAGCATCGCGCCCGAAGACCCGCAGTATGAAAAAATCCGCAGGGTGATCGAGCTCCTCAAGGACCCCAATTTCGTGATCCCGCCCCAGGGAAGCGACGTCTCGATCGAGGAAGCGCTGCTGCTCGGCGGCTCCACGCTCAAGAAGGTCGACCGCGAAGCCGAGACCAAGCAGGCCGGCAATGAAAACAAGAAGACCAAGCACAAGCTCGAGGGCCTGTACCTCGACGACGAGCTTTGAATCCGTAAAAAACGCGAACGTTTTCAATGACATCCATGTCAAACAGCCATACGAACATATCCGGGGGTGACCATGTTTCAGAATAACGACCGAAAAAAAACCATCGCAGCTGCAGCTATCATTATTTTTCTTCTGGCGACCGGGGGATATTTCCTGTTCAGGCCCGGCGATCCGGCTGACAGGATAACCGACCAGCGCATCGAACAGCTCAAACTCTACTCGAAGCTGCTTGAAACAGACCCCACGAGCACCGAGTTCATCAACAAGATCGGCGACATTTACAAGCAGATGGGAGACCTCGACAAGGCGATAACCTACTACAAGCGCGCCCTCGAGATCGACCCGCTCAACTACTACGCCCTGAACGAGCTCGGCCACGCGTACGCGCTCAAGGGGGATTACGACAACGCGATCAGGACGTTCATGAAGGCCAAGCAGGTCAAGCCCAAATACCCGCACGCGTACAACCGCCTCGGCAACGTGTACGACATCCAGGAAAAGTACCAGAAGGCCCTCAAGGAGTACAAGCAGGCGCAGAAAGTGGCGCCGCGCGACCCGGAAAGCTACAACAACATAGCGGCCCAGAAACTGCGCAGGGGAGACGTAAACGGCGCGATCAAGACACTCAAAGAGGGTATCAGGAAAAACCCCGATGCCGCAGACGGCTACTACAACCTGGGTAATCTCTATTATAAAACGAAGAAATACGACAAGGCCAGGGACAACTACGACAAGGCCGTCTCCCTCGATCCCCATAAATCGAAATACCACCGCGCGCTGGGCGACGCCTACCTCAGGCTCGGCGACACGGACAGTGCGATCAAGGCCTTCAAGAACGCGCTCGCGGCCGACAAGGGCGACGCGCTCGCGGCCGAGCGCCTCGGCGACATATACATGAAGGACGCCGATTACGAGAAAGCGGCGAACTATTACCGGCAGGCGCTGAACTACAACAGCAAGGACAAGGACCTCAGGGAAAAATACGCCCGGGCGCTTGCGATGCTCGAAGACAGGAAAGAACCGGCCGTGAAGACCGCAGAAAAACCGGCTGTGGAGCTCCCCGCGGGCCCCGGAACCGACGACGACCTGTCGGGCACGACAACCGCGTCCAGGCCCGGAGCGGCGCCTCAGACATACAGGGAACAGGCGGAGAGCAAGGCCCCTGAAGAAAAAATCCAGAAGACCGAAACCACGCCGGCCCAGGAGAAAGCCGAAAAGCCCGACATCGATTCGGCCAAGAAATGGAGGGAGCTGGGCGACAAGTACCGCACCGCCGAAGACTACGATAACGCGGTCAAGGCATACCGCAAGGCGGTCGACATAGACAAAAATGACGACCACTCGCACTACTGGCTCGGAAGAATATACTACCACAACAAGATGTACGACGAGGCCAAAAAATCCTTCAACGAGTCGATCAGCGCGAACCCGAAAAACCCGGATTCCCATTACCGGCTCGGCCTGATATACTACAGTGAGGGCAAATACGGCCAGGCCGTGAAATCGTTCGACAAGGCGATATACAACCAGGCGAACTTCCCGAAGGCCTACTACTCGCGCGGGCTCTCGTACACGATGCTGAAAGACAAGAAGAGCGCAACCCAGGACTTCAAGAAGGCCATCGAGCAGGAGCCGAACATGGACAGGGCCTATTTCAATCTCGGGGCGATATACCTCGAAAACAAGAATTACGCGCAGGCGCTTGAGAACTTCCAGAAAAACAGGGAGCTCAACCCCGAAAACCCGGACGCCAATTTCAAGCTGGGAGAGACATACCATGAAATGAACTCCCTCACGAACGCCCAGCAGTTCTACCAGAAGGCGATCGAGCTCGATCCCGGCTACTACCAGGCGTACTTCAACCTGGGCCTGATCGAACAGAAGAAAAAGAAATACGACGAGGCCATCGCCCTGTACAACAGGTCGCTGGACGTGAAACCCGGCGAGGCCGCGTCGTACTACCAGATCGGCAAGGCCTACGAGGAGAAAGGCGACCAGAACAGCGCGATCGAATATTATTCGAAGGCCATCGCCGAGAACCCGAATTACACCAACGCCTATATCAACCTCGGCAGCCTCTACTCGGCGAACAAGATGTACGACAAGGCGATCGACCAGTTCAGGAACGCCACGACGAACAACCCGAAATCATTCGACGCGCATTTCAACCTCGCCAACGCCTACCGGGAATCGAAGATGTACGACGAGGCGATCGAGGAATACAACATGGCCGTGAACCTGAAGCCCATGGATTCGAAGAGCCATTTCTTCATGGGGATTTCGTACCGGGACAGGGAAAACTACCCGGAAGCGGTGCGTTCTTTCGAGAAGTCCCTCAGCATCAACAAGGACCTCTATGACGCAGACGAGGAGATCGGGATGATTTACTACCGGAAGCTGAAGGACAACTCCAAGGCGCTGCAACATTTTCAGCAGGTCCTGGCGAAGAACCCGAACCATCCCCGCGCCGACAAGATACAGAGCATCATCAACCTTCTCAAGGGCAACTGATGCGGCCGGGAAGGATTCTCGCGTCACTCGTCCTGGCGGCTTTAGCTTCGCTCCCGGCATGCGATAAGCACGGCGACCTTGACGACAATTTTCACGAAACCGGCTTCATCGGCGAAGACCGGTTTCAGGTCGTGATAAGGATCGCGCCTTCCGAAAATGCGCGCGGCCTTGTCGGGAGGAGGGAAAGCGCCATGAAGGAAGGCAGAAGCGTGCTGGCGAACAGGGCCGCGGCCGAAATGTGGGGCTGCTGCCTGAAAGAGATCCGGGTGCGAAGCGGTAAAAACATACCGGACGACGCCGAAAAAGAACAGCGGTTCAGCGAAAAGGCGGTGAAGTATTCGAGAAAAGGCGCCGCGTCACTGGAATATTTCGACGAGGATGACGCGGTCACCATAGTGTATCGCGTCGACCGGAAAAACATCAAAAGGACGATAATCTCTCTCGCCGAAGATATTCTGGGCGAAACGATCAAGGGGAAGAACAAATGAAAAAGACGGCGATGTTCGCATGTATCATGACTGCGGCTGCGATGCTGGCCGTATCCTGCGCGAAAAAAACGGTCTCGAGGCCCGACCAGCCCCCTGCCCCGCCGCCCCCGGAACGGATGGAGGAAGTATACCTCAGGGAGGGCTTCATCGAGGACGACCTTTTCAGGGTAGTCATCGTTGACAGCGCGGAAGGAGGCCAATCCATCGAAGACCCCCGGGACAAGGCCGAGAAACGCGCCCTGGCCACCCTGCAGAAATACCTGCTCGACAAGGACAGGATATACGACAACAACACCCGCGCCGAGCTTTTAAACCTCATAGAGAGCGACGGCAGCTTTTCAAAGCAGGACATCACCCACAACAACAATAGCGTGTATTATCTCGACATCCGGAAGCGGAACATACGCAGGTTCGTGGAAGGAATGACGCAGCACAGGTAAAAAGGCCGGATCAACGCCCGGTGTAAAGGTGATAGGAAAGATTGTTCAGTATGAAAATATCCAGGTTGAACCTGTCTGTATCGTAGATGCTGCTGAACATGAGCCCGATCCCGTATTCATCCCTGCCGACCTGATCGACCCTGACGACCATCGCCAGCGCCTCGACTTTTTCGAGGTCACGATCGACAACCGGAAGCTCTATCTGCACCTTGATTATCGACGAGAGCTCGATCGGCCAGCGGTACTTGAAATACAGGCCGCCCTTGCTGATGTTCATGATATTGCCGACCAGGTCGAGGGCCTCCTTCTCGTCGGTCGATGACTCGATGAGCGTTTCGATGATCCTGATGGGGATTTCGACATTCAGCCTGAAATGTTTTCTTTTATTGCTCCCGGAATCGATCTTGAACCGCCTGAGCACCCACGCCTCGAACTGGTGATCGAACCAGTCGGCCATGGACTCATCAAGGGAGACCGTCTCGCCCCTGGAAGCTTTCTCGCCATGAAAGTGCTCGATCTCCTTTCGTATTTCTGAAGAGAGTTTCTGAAATTTTATATCCCCTTTCATGCAAAGCTCCCGGCGACGTCAGAGGGAATCCGCCCGCGGCGCGCCTGATTCACTTTTTTTTATACCTTTGCGGAAAATGACAAATTATTCCTTGAATTATAACGATATATGTACTAAGGTATATGACCTTTTTACCATTAATACATAATTTTGTAAACTGGATTTCGGCCGCTTTTCACTGAAGAAAGAAACTTTTTGGGCGATACATCCGGGCAAACGGAGAACATGATCAGGACCGTTTCAATCCTTAAATCCGCCTTGGCGCT
>JAKLIV010000059.1 GCA_022709405.1 Spirochaetota bacterium | reverse complement strand
GCAAATGCTCTACCGACTGAGCTACGTGGGCAGAAGTAAAGGGTAATATAGTTAATCAGCCCTTTTTTTGTCAATAAAATATTAATTATTATTCTGGCATGCATAAAAAAGCAGGGATACGCCTTTCGAGGCATGTTCCCTGCTTTATTCGAATGATATCGCAATTATTCTTGAGAGTTCACTATAAAGGAAGAAATATCCTCGTTCGACAGAATTCTTTTTTGCCTTTCGGCTTCCTTTCTTCCCGAAATATCATTAATCCTTACTTTATACAAATCCTCATCCTGCACAATAACCACCGGTTGCCGAGTCAGGCTTTCGACCCTCCTCTGCAAATTCTCGGCGTTTTTGCGCGAATAAAACGCTCCGGCCTGAAGCGCGTACTTGCCTGAAGCGCTTTCTTCATAATCGCTTGATTCGGATGAGCCGTCGACAACCGGTTCTACATAACGCTCACCCTCATCAGTTTCATTCACGTCTGAAGCCGAAGACCCTTTTCCTTTTTTCAGTATCGTTATCCCGACACGGCCCATTCCGCTGGACAAAATATCAATTTTTTTCGCTGCATTATAGGAAAGGTCTATTATCCGATTACCCTTATAAGGCCCCCGATCGTTGATGCGGACTGTCGCTTCCTTGCCGTTATCGAGGTTTTTTATGGAGACGACAGTGCCGAACGGAAGCGTCTTATGGGCTGCCGTCATTTCATACATGTTGAATTTCTCACCGGATGCCGTCATCTTGCCGTGAAACTCCCTGCCGTACCATGACGCCGTGCCTTTCTGATAATAATCATTGTCATCGTTCACTCCGGCGGTGTCGGATTCATAATCCCCGCCTTCTCCGTAATAATCCCCGGCGTTTTTATTCATTTTGACTGAACCGGCCGATTTACGCCCTGTTTCGCCGTTGAAATCCCAATCCTGCTCCTCGTATTCGGCGTCATCGGCATAATGCCTGTTTTTGCCGGCTTTTGAATCCGCCGTATATCTTCCTGTTTCTTCATTATATCTCTGGTAATCTCCGTCCTTTCTGCTCTGCGCTTTGCCGGGAGTACAGCCAATCAGCAGAAATAGCGCGATTATAAAAGTGAATATAGCTGTTATGTCCCTGTAAAATTTCATTGCCAGACCTCCGATAGATATCTCTAAAACATATATCGGAAACAGAAAAAAAACCTTAATATTAAAAAACCGTTGATTTAAAACTTCTTGACCTTTTATTCGATTAACATATCCCCTTGTACCAGCTTTCGCTCGCCGGGCTTCGCTGATAAAACATAATTGGAAACATGCTATGAAAATCGTGTCATTAAAACCTACGATAACCAGGAAAGACCTTGAAGGAGTCCTGGACTGCCTGATTAACGACGAACTGACCACCGGAAACCCGGTTAAGGCGTTTGAAAACAGCGTTTCGGAACTCACGGGCAATAAATACAGCCTTGCCACGAATTCACTGACATCAGCCTACCACCTGGCGTTCAAAGCTCTCGAAATATCGGGCGATGACGAAGTGATCATGCCGTCTTTTTTCCTGCGGGAGCCCCTGAGCGCGCTGCTCCTGACAGGAGGGAAGGCGGTTCTCGTCGACAATGAGGAAAGCTCTCTCTTCCCCTCGCCCGAAGAAATCAGAAAAAAAATAACAGAAAAAACAAAAGCGATCGTCCTGGGCCATACATTCGGCTTTCACTTCGATTTCGGAGCCTTGAAGGACATCGGCGTACCCGTCATAGAAGACATATCACATGCGGCGGGCAGCGAATACGAGGACGCCCCTGTGGGCCAAAAAGGGGCTATTTCGGTCATGTCGCTCGCGCCGGCCATGATCATCACGACCGGTAACGGCGGAATGATAACAACAAACAACTCCAAGTACTTTTCTGCAATGCGCGACCTTCGCGGCGGCGGGGACAACACCCCCGGTTTCGACTATACCATGACCGATTTCCAGGGAGCCATGGGCATAACCCAGCTTTTAAAGCTGAAAGACCTTCTCAGGAGAAGAAGGGATATTGCAAAAATGTATCATGACTCCATCAAACTGACCGAACATTCCACGTTTACGGCTTTCAACGAAAAATTCGCTTACCAGTCTTTTCCCGTGATCTTCAACGCGCCGAACGACAAAGCGGAAAAATTCTGGAAAAAAAACGGCGTGGAGCTCGCCCACCCGATAGAAAGGCCGCTCCATGATTATTTAAACATTCGCGGCATAGAATTTCCCATCAGCGACAGGCTCAGCAAGAAAGTATATACGCTGCCCATGTATCCGACATTGACCAAAAAAGATATTGAAAAGATCATCAAAACGCTCTCAAGTTTTATATAATACGCCTGATACGCCGGGAGAACGGGGGGTCCCATGTATATCCTGACCATTGAAGACAGCTTTGCAGCGGCCCACCAGCTGAGGGGTTACCGCGGCAAGTGCGAAAACATTCACGGACACAACTGGCGGGTCGTTCTTGAGGTACAGGGGACCGAACTGAACGAAATCGGGCTTCTTATCGATTTTCACGAACTAAAAGCCATGCTGAAAAAAATCCTTGGTGCACTTGACCATAAAAATATCAACGACGTGGAGCCTTTTACCGGGATCAATCCCAGTTCGGAGAATCTTTCGAAATACGTTGCCGAAAAGGCCGCGGAAGAACTTGCCGGAACGAACAAAAAAATCACGGTAAAATCGGTAACGGTCTGGGAATCAGACACCTCCCGGTGCACTTTTATACCCTGATGACTTCAATTATTAAATTGATAATAAATTCATATATAAGTAAAAATTTTTAAAATTATTCTTGATTTTTTTTTCACCACGGCGTTAATGATACCTTAAAATTTATTTAAGGAGTAATGCTCTATGAAGAAGAATATCATTTCTTTCGTCATGATTTCTCTGTTTGCTTTCACGGTTTCCATGGGATTCCTCGGATGCAAAAAAGAAGAAGCTCCCGCGGATCAGCCTGCTGTTGAGGCTCCTGCTGCTGAAGCTCCTGCTGCCGAAGCCCCTGCTGAAGCAACCAAGTAATTGTAGTAAAACTGTATTAAAAAAAGGGGGACAATCCCCCTTTTTTTATGCAATCATTCCGATTGAATCCTTAAACGGCTCTGGAAACAAGGATTTCCTTGATTTTATCCTTCAACTCCTCAAGATTCGAGGACTTCGTGACATAGGCGTCCGCGGTCCAGGTCATGAAATTGCTCTTGTAATTCGAATAGGCGGTATATATGATTATGGGTATTTTCTTGTCCCTGGACAGTATTTTACCAAGGGCCTCGATACCGTCCATTTCGGGCATCCTGATATCCATGATAACCATGTCATACTTGTTGGATTTGACCATTTCAACCGCCTCCTTTCCGTTGGCAGCCTGGTCGACTTCATAGCCTTCGTCCTGCAGCTCCATGGCATAGAGCTCCCTCTGGTGCTGCTCATCTTCGACAATCAGTAATCTGGTCATAAAATCCCTCCTCCCCGCGGATGATCGCTTCCGCGATGGAAGCAAGCGGTATCAATCGTCCTCTAACTCGCGGATTCATATGATTTCAATCCGGGAATGTTATATCCACAGTATAGAACCTGCGAACCGTTTTTGCAACTCCAAAATTTTAATACGGCCGAACGGTCCCGGTCATGCCGGCAGAGGAAGAGTGATGGTAAACTCGACGCCGACTTCCCGGTTCACCACCGTTATCTCGCCATTATGGTCCTTGATAATCTTTTTCACAATGGCGAGGCCGAGGCCGACACCGGTTATTTTAGTGGTGAAAAACGGCTCGAAAATGATATTCGGGTCGGGCTCATCGATGCCGGAGCCGGTATCATTGATCCTGATGATGATGTTTTCGTCATCGCTGTCGGTAAAAATCCCTATCCTCCCGCCGGGAGTGGTTGCATCAATGCAATTTTGAATCAGGTTCAGCACCACCTGCTTCATCTGGTTGAAATCGGATTTCACCAGCGGGATGTCCCCCTTCAAGTCGAGATCGACGACGATCTTCTTTTCGAGAAAAAGGTTCTTCAAAAGCCGTATAGTATCGCTGATCACGTCGTTGATATTGTTGAATTCGCGGATATACTTCGCCGGCCTGGTGAAATCCATCACGTTGGAAAGGGTCCGCTCGAGCCTCTGGGACTCCTTGAGGATGATCTCGGCCGCATTGACGATTTTGTCCCTGGATCGGGCCGGGTCTTTCGCCAGCTGAGATATGCGGTTTGCATACCCGCCCATGGTCACAAGCGGATTCCTGATTTCGTGCGCGATATGGGCCGCTATGCGCCCGACCGCCGCCATTTTTTCGGATTCGACGATCGCTTCCTGGCGCTCCTGGATCTTCTGCATTTCCTTCCTTACATTGGCGAGGTTATCATAGCTCTCGATCGACAGCGCCGCCTGCGACGCGAAAATAGACAGCAGCTCGATGAGATCGTTGCTGATCGGTGACTGGTTGAATTTGTTGTCCGCGGCTATGACCCCGATCGACCTGTTTCCCACGATGAGAGGCACGACGACGAATTCTTTGACATCCATGAAGGAAACCGTCTCGGGAGAAAGCGAGGGGTCGGTCCACGAGTCATAAATATGAATGCTGTCCATTTTCCTATAGGAGCGGATAAAAATATTGTCTTCCTTCAGGGAATATTTCGTGCTAAGGACCTTTTCCAGGAGCTTGATCCCGTGTTTCTTGACCTCCGAATCGACATTGCTATGATTCAACTCGTTGACCTGCACCGAGCTCCAGATGTCTATGGCCTCTTCGAATGAATCGGGCCCCACCGCCATCTTCCCGGCAAGAAATTCACCGTCAACGAGAAAGAGAATAGCCCTGTTGAACCCGAGCCCCGATCCGGAAGTGACGCCGGTCAGGATCGTATAAAGAACTCTCTCGATTTCAGCGTCATGCTGAATCGACTCCGATATCTGGCTCATCAGCGATATCTGGTAGTCCTTTCTCAGCTTCGAGGTGACGTCGTCGATCAGAAGTATTATCTCCCTGCGTCCCTGAACGCTGATGCTCGATATCTTGATGTCGGATATGATTGAGACCTTGTTGATAGAAAGCAGGTGCGTCTTTTCAAGTATGATCGAATCCCCCGTCTCCCTCACCTGCCTGATACCGCCTTTAAGGCGCGCATTCACGAAGTAAAAGATATCGTCGATCTTTTTCCCCTTGATGTCCTCCTGGTCGAACTGGAATTTGTTGCAGAAATTTTCGGTCGCGAAAACGATCTTTTCGAACTCGTTCAGGACCATGAAGTACGAGCTGATCGAGAAAATTATGCTGTTGTAGACGTCGTTGAATTTGTCAATTTCGTCTTTCTGGGCGGTGAAAATGCTGTCAAGGTGCTTCCCGAGCGTCCGTATTTCCTGGTACAGATCAGTCAACTCGTCGTCGTGTTGGATTTCGATCTTAGGCAGTATGAATTTCCCTTTCTTGATGTCATACAGCGCATTGGTGATAAGGTTCACCCTTTTATTGTAGAAAAACCAGCTCTTTATAAAGTATATGATGCTCCTCGCGAACAGAAGGGCCAGTATCAGCCCCAGCATAATGATCGAAAAATCCGAAACGAGATCGGTGAAAAAAAACAAAACGAGAAACAACGCCAGCAGGAAATCCGGCAAAACGAAGAGAAGCAGCCTGTAGAAGGTCCTTTTTCGAATTTTCATGGCGGCTCGACCGTAAAATATTATCCGTGCATCGCACGGGATTTTCAATCTGTTTTTTTTGCGCGAAAAAAAATCTTTTGCGTGAATATATTAATTGAAGTTAAAACCGGGCCCGATAATCTGGTGCGACGGCGCACAGGCTGTTTCAACGCAATATATGCCGTCGCGCGAATTTCACGATCAGGGTCAGCGGAAACCACGATGAAACTCGTAATAGCCACAAAAAACAAGAACAAGATCGCCGAGATAAAGCATAAATTTTCATCAGTTTCAGGGCTTAAGCTCCTGGACCTCAGCGCATTCAAAGACATGCCTGATATCGACGAGACCGGGTCGACGTTCCTTGAAAACGCCGTTTTGAAGGCCCGCGCGGTATGCGACCATACCGGCATGCCGTCGATGGCCGACGACTCGGGCCTCGTCGTCGACGCCCTCGGAGGACGACCGGGGGTTCTTTCCGCAAGGTACGGCGGACCGGGCCTCACCGACAGCGGCAGGAACGAACTGCTTCTCGGCGAGATGCGCGATGTTCCGGATTCAACCAGGACCGCGCGCTTTGTCTGTTCCATCGCGGTCTGCCTTCCGGACGGCAGGTTGTTCGACGCGGAGGGACGGTGCGAGGGAACCATAACACGGCAGCCCTCGGGCGACCACGGCTTCGGCTATGATCCCGTCTTTTACGTCGCCTCCCTCGGATGCACGATGGCCGAAATCCCCCTTGAAGAGAAAAACAAGATAAGCCACCGCGCGATCGCGCTCGAAAAAACGGCGCTCATCCTGAAGGGACTCGCATGACGAGGGAAATTTCGGACATTATCATGAGAAAGCTGGCGAAGCATTACGGCGACGTCGCGCCAGACCTGAAATACCTGGACATCTACCAGCTTTCCGTGGCTGTCGTGCTTTCGGCGCAGACGACTGACGTGCAGGTGAACAGGGTCACGCCTGAACTCTTTTCGCGCTACCCGGATTTCGCGGCGTTGTCTGCGGCGAAAATCCGGGATGTCGAGAAGATTGTCAGGAGCACCGGATTTTACCGGAACAAGGCGAAGAACATCGTCAATCTCGCCCGCAGGGTGACGACAGACCATGGCGGAAAACTCCCAGCGACGCGCGGGAAACTGATGTCGCTCCCGGGCATCGGCAGAAAATCGGCCAACGTGATACTGTCGGTCGGTTTCGGCATCCCGGCTCTGGCGGTCGACACCCATATAATCAGGATCGCCGGCCGACTGGGATACACCGGTTCGGCCAACCCCCTGACCGTCGAAAAGGCGATGGTCTCTTTTATTCCGGAGAGCATGCTGACTTACGCGCACCTCGCGCTCATCAAACACGGAAGGGCTCTCTGCAGGGCGAGAAAACCGCTGTGCGCTTCGTGCCCGGTTACCGGGGAATGCTGTTTTGACGGTAAATTCTCATGAACTGGACAACAACCTCGCTGTCGTTTTCCCCGATCTTTTTCTGAGCCGCCGGGTCCTGGCCGGTAATTTTTTTCAGCGAATTATAGGCCTCGTGAACCAGCAGGTCGCTGGTCCCCATGAGCTCACCGATAAAAAAAGGCACCATCTGCGTATTTCCCGGAAATGAAACGACCCTCATCACCCATATTTTGAAGTAATCGTTTCTCTGCCTGTAACGAACGACGAGGTCGGCATAATGATGCGTGTACCGGGACGCGTACGAGATGAGATTTTTCGACTTTATCAGGGATTCGCCGTCGTCGATGGACTTGATTTCGGCATAGGAAACGATGCGGTTAAAAGTGAGATCGATGTTCCTGTTCTTGATATAACGGATGATGTTTTCGCCGGTGCCGAGCGGGGACGAGAGGAAAATATTCCTCCATGTATGGGCGCTGAAATTGATGTCCCTGCCGTATTTGCGCGAATAGAATATCAGGGCGTCGATATTTTCAACGTTGCCGCTCGTTCTGATCACATCCTCAAGGCCGGCCAGGGGAAAGGAATATCCCAGCTTCAGGAGGTTCCGGGCGGCCAGGATCCTGCTGTATGACGTTCGACTGGAAAAGGCGTAGATCATTGAATAGACGCCGATCAGGTTGAAATACAGAAAAACCCCTATGACAAGGGAAATCAAGAGAGACTTGACGATTTTCTTTTTTTCGGCGTTGAATTCATATATCATGAAAAAAAGAAAAGCAGTGAGCTCGACAAGCTTGATCACCGTGATCGGGATTCCCAGCGGCAGGAGCCTGTACACCGATTTATAGGCGATGAAATGAAGCACCGCGAATCCGAGAAAAATCGGGATCGTGATGCCCGGCCCCTTTTTCAGCTTCAGGATGATAAGCAGGATGATCGCGACAAAAACGATGTTGGAATTCCTTCCGCTTATTATTTCCATAAAGGAAGACAGCGGCCAGTACGGAAGGTTGATGTCCTCGATGAGGGTGTAAACGATGACCGAGCTGTAGATGATGAATACCGGGAAGACCCTCGTTCCCAGAAAGAGTATATACACTCCCATTCTGCCGTAGCGTCTCTTGTATTCGCTTTTCAGGCCGATGATGTCAATTGTCGAAAAATTGTACATTATGAAAAACGACAGGAGAAATATGTAGACCTTTACGATGAGCGATATCCCCGCCCACTGGTAGTTCAGGTTGAAAATCAGGTTCACGCCGAAAAGGAGCACCAGAATGTAGATAAAGGTCGATATCTTCGATACCTGGGACTTGATCAATTCTTCGAAGTTCATGCTATTCTCCGAACACCGCGGCCCTGGGCAGGCCTGCATGATCGTTGAGCACCGAAACCGAAAACCCGGCCGCTGCACCCTCGTCCATGACGAAATTCTTCATCCCGCTGCCGATCTCAAGTATCAGCTTACCCCGGTCCTCCAGGTGCGCCGCAGCTTCCCGGATGATCCGCCTGATGACCGACGTGCCGCCCTCACCGGCAAAAAGAGCGGCCTGAGGTTCATGGAATATTTCTTTCTGCAGTGACCCGGAGCTTTCTCTGTCAATATAGGGAGGATTGCAGACGATGACGCCAAACCGGCCGTCTGTGAAGGGTTCAAAAAGGTCGCCTGCGAAAAATTTCACCGCGGACCGCCCCAGGAGCTTCGATGAATTTTTCCGAGCGACCGAGAGAGCCCGGTCCGAAATGTCCGAAGCAAACACGGCGAGGTCCTTTCTCATCCGCTTTACGGCGACCGCTACCGCGCCTGACCCGGTGCACAGGTCGAGCACCCTGCAGTTCATGCCCGCGTAATACAGCGCCAGGTCGACCAGGAGCTCGGTCTCGGGCCGCGGGATGAGTACGTCCTTGGTGACGGTGAATTCGAGCGAGTAGAACTCCTTGACGCCGGTTATGTACGCGACCGGCTCGCGGCCGACGCGCCTCCTGATCATCCGCATGTAGCGCTTGCGTTCATTTTCGGTGATCTCACGGGACGGATCGGTTATGAACCTGTAGCGTTCGACGCCCATGACATGGGCGAGTATCACTTCAGCGTCAAGGCGCGGCGTTTCAATCCCCGCCGGGCCCAGCTTCCCGATTGCATCTTTGAGTGCTTCGGAAACGACCACCGCAGCTCCCTAAACCCCGAGGACCTTGAGCTTCTGTTCTATATCGGCTTTCTGCAGCGCCCCGATGACGCCGTCCATTTCACCCGCAAGAAAGCTGTCGAGAGAGTAAAGCGTGACCCCGACGCGGTGGTCGGTCACCCTGGACTGGGGGAAATTGTACGTGCGGATACGCTCGCTGCGGTCGCCCGATCCGACCTGTGATCTCCTGAACTCCGACTCCTTCTCGAGGCGCTCTGCAAGTGCCTGCTCGTACAGCCGGGCGCGCAGCACGCGGAGCGCCTTGGCCTTGTTCTTGAGCTGGGACTTTTCGTCCTGGCAGGTCACGACCATCCCGGTGGGGATATGGGTCACGCGAACGGCCGAATCGGTGGTGTTGACCGACTGGCCCCCGTGCCCCGAAGAACGGTAAACGTCGATCCTGAGCTCGTTGGGGTCGATGTTGATCTCGCTTTCCTCGGCCTCGGGCATCACGGCCACGGTCACCGCGGAGGTGTGGATCCTGCCCCCGGCCTCGGTCGTGGGAACGCGCTGCACGCGGTGCACGCCGGATTCGTACTTGAGCGAGTCGTAAGCGGCCTCGCCGCGAACCGAGAAAATGATTTCCTTGTAGCCGCCGATTTCGGTCGGGCTCGCCTCGATGAATTCGAGCTTCATCCCCTTGAGATCGGCATATCGGGAGTACATCCTGAAAAGATCTGCCGCAAATAGCGCCGCCTCCTCGCCCCCGGTGCCGGCCCTTATTTCCATGATGACGTCTTTTCCCGACCCGGGGTCTCTGGGAAGCAGCATGACGAGGATTTCATCCTCGTAGGATGCGACTTTATTTTCGAGCTCCGCGATCTCAGTGCGGAGCATCTCTTTCATCTCTTCGTCCTTTTCTTCCTTCAGGATGTCCCTGCTGTCGTCGAGCTCTTTCCTGAACTTCCTGAGCTCGGCGTATTTCTGGACCACCGGTGCGATCTGGGCGCGCTCGCGGTTGAGGTCCCGGTACAGGCTCATGTTGGTCACGGCGGCGGGATTGGAAAGCTCCGTTTCTATCTCGCGGAGCCTGTTTTCCATCTTGAGAATCTTGTCTTCCATACTACCCTCATGCACGCCATCAGGATAACGGAAAAAAAAGAGCGGCATATACCGCTGTCCTGTGATGCGCTCCCGGGAGGACTCGAACCTCCGGCACACGGTTTAGGAAACCGCTGCTCTATCCGCCTGAGCTACGGGAGCAGAAAAGACCGGCCTCACCGACGATAAAAGGATCCTGAATTCGATGCGTTGAGGCAGGATCAGGTAAACATGCTTTTCCGTTTCGACGCGACGATCCGCTGAAAGTCCCGAATGTTGCGGACGATGATGCGATCGCCGTAGAGTTCAATCTTGTCAAGGCGGGATAAATGTGTCAATACTTTTTGCACGTCGGCCTCGGCCATGCCGGCCCAGCTGGCGACCTGCTGCGGGTTGACGTAGAGGGTTATCTCGTTCTGAAGATCGAGTTTCGGGTCCTGCTCGGACAGCATGTTCAGCACGTCCATGACCTTGAGCTGCGGCTCCTCGAGGAGAAGTATCATCAGCCTTCTCTTCGCGTCGTAAATGCGCTTCGAAAAGATAACCAGAAGCTTGTACGCCAGCTGCGGATTGCCCTGAAGCAGTGAATCGAAATTGTCGCGGTGGAACTTGAGCAGCTTCACGTGGTCCATGGCGATGGTCGTCGCCGAACGCGGCTCCGCCTCGAGAATCGCCATTTCACCGAAGACGTCCCCGTCGGTCAGCACATCGATCGTCTTCTCCCTGTTGTTGATGATCTTGACGATCTTGACCCTGCCGGACTGTATGAAATAGAACTCGTTGCCGGGCTCGAATTCACAAAAAATGATCTCGTTGGGCGAGTACTCGACCCCGAATCTGCTGAAAAATCTTTCATCGAGCATCATAGTTCGTCATCCCTGCAGCTGTTTGAGCCTCGCCGCCGCCTGCTTGCTGACCTGATCGTTCGGCGGAGTCGACGCGGCTTTCGAATAATAGGCCATGGCCTTGTCTTTCTGCTTCGCGGACTCGAAAATCTGCCCCACGCAGAAAAGAGCGCCCTTGTAATTTTCTGATTTCGGATAGTTCTTGATGACATTGCCGAACGCGGCCATGGCTTCCCGGGACTTGCCGAGTTTCATCTGGCATCTTCCGATCTCGAAATGCGATTTTTCGTATATCTTCTTTTCTTCGTCGGTGGTCAGATCTTCGGAGCCGATTATCTTATCATAGACCTCCAGGGCCTGGGCGTACTGGCCCTCGTCGAAGAGCTCTCGCGCGTTATCGAAAAGATGGGGGATATAGGACTCGTCCTCTTTGCCGCCTTCCTCGAACGTGAAATCATCAAGATTGCCAAGCTCGTCGTCGGAAAGAAAATCGTCCATCTCGTCCGAAAGAGAGGAGGACTCGCTGTCGCCCCTCTTCACCCGGGGGGAGTAATCGTTTTCAGGTTTTTCCTCGATACTGAAGTCGCCCAGGTCTGACGAATCCGATTTAATATCAGATATTGCATCAAGGCCCGGCGACGGGATATCGGTTTTGCCCGAGGCGATCGCGCTTATCCTCTCCATGGCCGTGCCCGCATATTTCGAATCCGGATAATGCTCCATGAGCTTTTTGAAAGCGTACCGGGCCTGCTGGAGCACGCCGGCCCTGAAATAGTATTCCCCGATGCGGAAAAGTTCCGCGTCGGGATTGATCGTGTCCTTTTCGCCGAGCACCGTACGCTGCGTCTTGTTTATGCGCCGGAGCTGGTTGCTGAAAACGCGCAGCATCTTGCGCACGACGTTGACGTTTCGCAGGACAAGTCGCTCGAAATCCGCCAGGCTGAGAACGAGCACCACGGTCTCGCCCATGGTCTGCGCGGTCTCCTCCCTGGGATAGCGGCCCAGCGCCGACTTGACGCCGAAAAATTCGCCCTGCCTGACTTCCTCTTTGACTTCCTCGCCCGATTCGGGCTTGATGGAGGTCAGCACCACCCGTCCGTGCTTGAGCACGTAGATGTATTCGCTCTTGTCTCCCTCGAAATATATGATGGAGCCGGACTTGTATGTCCTCGGTGCTATTCCGGATGTGCCAACGCCGTTTGTCATCTCTGATACCCCGCCGTCAGACCTCGAATTCCACTGGAAGGAAAGGGAATTTTTTCTTGAATCCGACGGCCCTGCTGATTCTTTTCAAAAGCCCGACAAGGTCCCCGATAATGATTTTCTGCGCGCCGTCAAGCACCACCTGCTGATACTTGACCCCCAGCGCGGCGAACACCGGGGCGAATTCGGCCTCGCCGTAAACGGGAAGCCCGTCGATGACGACCAGCATCACGTCCTTCAGCCCGGCCGAAACGACCGAGGAGGCCGCGCTTCCGCCCTTGTTTCTGAAGACCGTCAGGTCTGCGTGAAAACCCTCTTTCACCTGGCCGTGGTTTTTCATCCAGAAGGCCTTCGCCGGATTCGCGGTGACCATTCTTACAATTTCATCGTCAGGGAGCTCTTCACCGAAGAGCTTTTTATACAGGGCCTTGTCGAATTTCATCTCGTGCAGTATGTTGAGGCCGCCCGACATGGGGGAATCGGTGCCGATGCAGAGGTTCACGCCCTTCTTGCGGAGATACTTGACGTTCGTCGTCTTGGAGTACATGAAATAATTCGAGTCGCCGCACCACACGACCGACGCGCCCCGTTCTTTGATCAGGTCGATGTCGGATTCGGAAAAAGCGAGGCCGTGCACAAGGACCGAATGGTCGCCCAGCCCTCCCTGCCTGTCCAGGGTGACGATGTCGCGCTTTGTTTCGGCGTCAAAGCCCTCTGAGCAGTGGGTCACGAACGGGATGCCCTGCTCTTTGGCCTTGGCGTATTCAGCCGATATGCCCTCGCCCCATGCGAGCGCGAAAGAAGCGACCGAATGCACCAGCGCGTATTCACGAATGGCCTTCACCGGAAGGATGTCATAAAACGGCTCCGCCACGAAATGGGGCATGTGGTCTGACACCGTGGTGACGCCCGAAACGAGGTTGCGGTATGCTCCGAGCAGGTACAGGTCGCGGTTTTCGATCTGCTGGCGCTCCTGGTAAACCGGGGCGCTTTTCAGGTCATTGTCCCACGGGAGCCAGTTTTCATACGGGCCGTTCCCGACCTTGGGATAATAATTACCGAGCAGATGATCATGGGAATTGACGAGGCCCGGAGCGAGGATTCCGTCTTCGATGTTCAATAGGATCTGAGCGGTCCCGTCGCCCTTGCCCACGGACTTGATGCGGTCATCCTGTATATCAACATGTCTTTTCTTCTGGTGTGTTTCGGGCGTCAGGACATCAACGCCGGTTATTGTCCATTTTTTCATCATCAATTCCTTTTATAAGGGAAAAATGAAATCCTTTCAATTATTATTCGCCTGCCCTCAACTCCTGCACATGTCCCCTGCCGGAGTATGCGTCGTCATTTATACTGTTTTTATTATGAAAAAATAATCTATTATCAAGTTAGCGATGCGTCAAGCAAAATAATCGGGCTCAAAACAGCGATCCCGGTTCCGGGCCCTACAGCTCTTCCTCGTCGGACCCGTTATCGGCCTCTGACCCGTTCTGACATTCCGCCCGTATATTATATTCATCGATCAGAATGTATATTTCCCATAAGGAATAAAAAAGGGTAAGCAGAATCGGGCCGACGATGACGCCTGGAAGGCCGAATGTCTGGATGCTTCCCAGAAGAAGGAAAAAAAACAGGAGCGGATGAAAATTGAGCCGGTCACCGAGAATGAGCGGTTTGACCAGGTTTTCGAGAATGAAATACCAGAAAAGGCACCACAGCCCCAGAAAGAGCGCGCCCATATAATCGCCTTTGACTGCAAGAAAAAAGGCGGCCGGCACCCAGACAAAAGTGGTTCCAACAACCGGTATGAGCGATAAAATGGCGCTGACGCATCCCCACAGAAGTGCCATGCGAAACCCGAAAAAAGCGAGGCCAATGCCGACCATGAGGCCCTGCAACGCCATGATCAGGAGGTTCCCGGCGACGAGCACCTTCACGACCGAATTCACCTTGTCGATTATATCCCGTTCGATGTCTTCGGGAAAAGGCATGAACCGGTAAAATGCGGACGCGAACCTCGAGCCGTCCTTGAAAAGAAAAAAAAGTATCAGTATCATCAAAAAGAATTTTATGACAAGGGCGAGCGGATATGACAGAATGGCGGTGATGCTGGTAACGATCCCGACCGACGTCTTCTGGAGCGATTCCGTGATCTTTCTGATGATGTCGGCCTCGTTGATTCCGAAATAAGCGATGATCCTGGTAAAAACCCCGCTTTTGCGGATTTCATCCAGAACTCCCATGTGTATTTTCTGCTCGACAGACTGATACAGGAGATAGGCCTGGTCGGTCAGGGTGAGTATCAGAAACAGCAGCGGTATCAGCACTGCGCCGATGAGGAACACGATAATCAGCGATGATGCGATAGCGGGTTTTTTGAGGAACTTCAGCATCCAGTCGTACAGGGGACGCAGGGCCGCGTAGAGAATCAACGCGGTAAGAAGGGGCCAGTAATAATACCTGAACATGTACATCAGGACCCCGATAACCGCTCCGAAGAGAATCAGGAAAAGGGCCCTCTGCTGCTTGCTGTGCCTGATGATTGAGTATGATTCCCTGTTGTACATGACCGGACCGGCAAAAACAGAGGCCCCTCCGGCATCCGCCGGAGAGGCTTTCAGATTGACAAGCGCCATGTAGCCGCAAGGGCTTCAAACGCTTACTTTGTCAGATAATGAGATAAATCAATGGCGATCTTGCGTATCGCATGATCGAGATAATCGTCGTCAGAAATTCTCTCCCGATATTCAAGGATCCGTTTGGACTCTTTCTTCTCAGGAACCTTCTTTTTTATCTCACGATCCTCCGTTTTCATGAGATTGCCCATAAAAAACCTCCTCACCCACTGTTCCTCCTTGAACAGGTTAAGGGATCATATTCATTATCGGTCGAAAAAACATAAAAAACAAGGTTTTTTTCAATAAAAACACCCCGGCCGCACTATTAATTGCTTTCAGAAAATCCGCCTAAACAAAAAAAGGGGGGCCGTGGCCCCCGCATGGAATCAAACTGAAAAAAATGAGAATGCCTTTACCACACAAAACCGGCCGAAATATTGACCGCGACGCCGTTAAGAAGATAATACGTGACCTGGACGTCGGCAAGGACCACCGGAGCGATCGTGATGCCGATGCCGGCCATGAGCCTGCCGTCAACATAAAAGGGCGCGCCTTTGGTCGAGGCGTCTCCCCTGACATATCCCGGGGTCACATCGCCCCATGAAGCATCAGATCCGGTTACCCGTACGCCGCCGTCGGCCGAGGCGACGACCGTCGATTCCCCGAAATTGAAGTCAACGCCTGCCCCGAGGCTGATGTTGAGAAAATAGAGGATTCGCAGGGACGTGACCAGGTCGACCGGGATCGTGTACGTTTTCGAGGTCAGGCCCATCTTGATCGATGGGTCGACGACCACGTCTCCCTCATATCCACTTTGATTAAAATCCCCGACGGTTTTTGAAATCTTTATTTTATAGGTGATATCGTTCTGCTGGTAGTTGAACCCAAAACCGAGCGAAAGGCCCCGCCACAGGAACGAGCCCTTGCCGAACCTGCGCGCGCCGACGATCGAGTAGTTCACGCCCACGCCCACGTTCATGGTCTCGTAGTCAAGCGTGTACCCGAACAGCGGGTAGGTCATGTCGTACATGAAGAACTTCACGTTGAGGTACCAGCCCTTGGCCTTTTCGCTGAACCAGCCCAGGTGCAGGCCCAGGTTTACCGAACCCGAGGGGGCGAATCCGGCCTGGGCGTCGCCCTTGTCCTCCACGTCTTTCAGGGCCTGGTCGAGCGCGTAGTAGCTCAGCGACGGCATCTGCGCGCCGATCGAGAGGCCTCCGAGCAAAGCGATGTTGTCGTATCCCTGGTAGCCCCACATGGACGCCGCGTGGCTCGAGTAGGCGTTCGAATCCCCCACTGCCGCGGCCATCTTGTCCTGGCTTTTATACTTGGCGACTTTTTCATTGGCCTCATCAATCGCATCCTGAAAAGCCGCATCGATTGCAGCCTGCACATCAACCGGCAGTAACGAAAACTGAGGCGCGCGGCCCGAAAAGCGCACCGCATAACTATTTTCAATCAACGCTCCCCAGAACAAAACGAGCATCGATGCCGTGATCACCAGCCTTTTCATGAGAACCTCCATAGGAACAGAAAGGGATGAAAGGAATTCAGGGACCAGATTCATCCATCCCCTTGAATACCTTTATTATACAGTTTCGGGTCATTCCAAGAAATAAAAAAAACGAATTTCCCCGCGCCCGCCGGAAAATAATATGTTTTTTCTATTTATATTCCGGCGATCTGTCGGAAAAAATGAACCCGAAAGTCGGTTTTTATCCTTTTTTTTCAGACAAAAAAGGCCGCCATACCAAACGGCAGGCGGCCCCTGAATTCATTCCGAACCGGATTTCCTGATTAAACGTCCCTGGTCCACAGCGAGGCCATGGCCGGGCCGCCGCCCACGCACACCGATGCACCGCCGACCGTGTATCCCGATCTTTCCATTTCGTAGTACAGCGAAACGCATATCCTCAGAGCGGTGCATCCGACCGGGTGGCCCAGTGCGATACCCGATCCGTTCACGTTGCATTTTTCGAGATCGAGCTTCATGCCGTAATCCTTCTCGAGCATGATCCCGCATCCCAAAAACTGGGAGGCGAACGCCTCATTGATCTCCCAGTAGTGCACGTCCTCGAACTTCATGCCGGCCTGCTTGAGCGCCTTGGGGATGACGACCGCGGGGCCCAGGCCCATGTACTTCGGGTCCACTCCCTCGCAGCAGATGTTGATGAGCTTCATGATGGGTTTGAGCCCCAGCTCTTTGGCCTTTTTCTTCGTCATGAGGATCGCGGCAGCGGCAGCGTCGTTGATGCCGGACGCGTTGGCCGCAGTCACCACTCCGCCCTCCTTGAACGCGGGTTTGAGCGCGGCCATGGCTTCGAGGCTCGCGTCCAGAATGGGATGCTCGTCAACCTCGAAGTTAATGACGCCCTTCTTCGATTTCAGCGGAACAGGGACGATTTCGCGCTTGAACCGCCCTTCCTTGATCGCGCGTGTCGCCCGCTGATGGCCCATGAGCGCGTGCTTGTCGCACTGCTCCCTGGTGATGTTGTATTTGGCTGCGATGTTTTCGGCGGTAATTCCCATGTGGCCGGGCACCAGCCTGTCGTAAAGCCCGTCGTGGATCATCGAGTCTTCGATCGTGCCCTGGTTCATCCGGTATCCCATGCGGGCCTTGGGCAGCAGATACGGCGCGTTGGTCATGCTCTCCACGCCGACGACAAGGGCGATCTCGGTCTTGCCCAGCATCAGGTTGTGGGCCGCGATCTCGAGGGCGCGCATGCCCGAGGTGCAGTTCTGGTTCACCACGCAGGCGCCGCTGCGGAACGGGAGCCCGATCTCCATGGCGACCTGGCGCGCCGGGAGCGAACCCTGCATTCCCTGGAAGCACTCTCCCATGACGATATCATCGATCATATCGGCCTTGATGCCGGCGCGCTCGATCGCGGCCTTGCCCGCGGTCACGGCGAGGGTCCGGGCCTCGACGTCCTTGAGACCGCCCATGAATTTTCCGATCGCGGTCCTGCATCCGCTGACCATTACCACTTCATTGACTTCCATTACAAAACCTCCAGAATTTCTTTTTTAAACGCCCGGCAAAAGGCCGCCATCCAGGAACATAATGCTTATCATGTACGGATGACAGAAGGAACCGGCAGTGCCGCATCAGGGCGCAATTGCCAGATCATAAACAGCAGATTATTTATGTCAAGATTAAGATAAATTGGAAGGATTGGGGACGCATCCCGGCCAGCTGAAAAACGCAAAGGCCCCGGGGCCGATTAATGCGCCGGGGCCTGTTTCGCATGGTTTTATTTGTTCGAAAAGACCAGGCGCTCTCCGTCCGAATCCACGGCGATCTTGTGCTCCGAGGAGATCTCTCCTCCCAGGAGCTTGACCGAAAGCGGATTCAGCAGGTGCCTCTGTATGGAGCGCTTGAGCGGACGGGCCCCGAACTGGGGATCGAACCCGTCCCTGACCAGGAACTCCATCGCCTTCTTGGTCATCGTCATTGTGACTCCACGCTCCTTCAGGCGCTCGGCCACCTGCGCGAGCTGGATCTTCACGATGTCCCTGATGTGGTCCTGGCCCAGCGGGTTGAAGATGATGATCTCGTCGACCCTGTTCAGGAACTCGGGCTTAAAGTGAGCCTTGAGCTCCTGCTCCATCCCCCTGCGCCTCTCGTCCATGGGGATCGATTCGTTGCTTATGTACGAGGTCCCGATATTCGAGGTCATGATGATCAGCGTGTTCCTGAAGTCGACCGACCTGCCCTTCGAATCCGTGAGCCTTCCCTCGTCGAGTATCTGCAAAAAGATGTTGAACACGTCATGGTGAGCCTTCTCGATCTCGTCGAAGAGGATCACCGAATACGGCCGCCTGCGCACCGCCTCGGTGAGCTGGCCCCCCTCGTCGTATCCGACATACCCCGGGGGCGCCCCGATGAGCCGGGCCACCGCGTGCTTCTCCATGTACTCAGACATGTCTATGCGCACGATGGCCTTTTCGTCGTTGAAGAGGAATTCGGCCACGGCCTTGGCCGTTTCGGTCTTGCCCACGCCCGTTGGCCCGAGAAAGATGAAGGTGCCGACCGGCCTGTTCGGGTCAGCCAGGCCCGACCTCGAGCGCCGGACCGCGTCCGAAATCGCGCCGATCGCCGCGTCCTGGCCCACGACCCGGTGCTTGAGGATTTTCTCCATGCCGATGAGCTTTTCCTTTTCGCCTTCGAGCATCTTCGACACCGGGATTCCGGTCCAGCGGGAAACAACGGCCGCGATTTCCTGCTCGGTCACCTCCTCCTTGAGCAGCGTACCCTCCTTCTGGTTTTCCTTGAGCTTCTCGTTCGCCTTTGCAAGGCGTTTCTCGAGCTCCGCGATCTTTCCGTAGCGGATTTCGGCGACGAGGTTCAGGTTGCCCTCGCGCTCGGCCTTCTGCTCCTGCAGCCTGAGGTTTTCGATGTCCTCCTTGATCTTGCGGATGTCGCCGATGATCCCCTTCTCTATTTTCCACTGCGCGACCAGTACGTTCTTCTTCTCATTCAGGTTCGCGAGCTCCTCCTCGATCCTGGCGAGCCGCTCCTTCGAGGCCTTGTCCTTCTCCTTCTTAAGGGCCTCGCGCTCGATGCTGAGCTGCCTGATTTTACGTTCGAGATCGTCGATGTCGATGGGCATGGAATCGATCTCCATCTTGATCAGCGAAGCGGATTCGTCGATCAGGTCGACCGCCTTGTCGGGCAGGAACCGGTCGGTGATGTAGCGGTCCGACAGTATCGCCGCCGCAACCACGGCCGAATCCGATATCCTCACCCCGTGGTGCACCTCGTACTTTTCCTTGAGGCCGCGAAGGATCGCGATCGTGTCATCCACGCTCGGCTCGCTCGTGTACACGGTCTGGAACCGGCGCTCGAGGGCCTTGTCCTTCTCGATGTACTTCTGGTATTCCTTCAGAGTCGTGGCGCCGACCGCCCTGAGCTCTCCGCGCGCGAGCGCGGGCTTGAGCATGTTCGAAGCGTCCATCGACCCTTCGGCCGCTCCGGCCCCGACGAGCGTGTGCAGCTCGTCGATAAAGAGTATGATCTCTCCGTCGGATTCCTCGACCTCCTGGATCACGGCCTTGAGCCTCTCCTCGAACTCTCCCCTGAACTTCGCTCCTGCAACAAGCGCCCCGAGGTCGAGAGCCACGACGCGCTTGTTTTTCAGGTTCTCGGGAACGTCTCCCGAAACGATGCGCTGGGCCAGGCCCTCGACGATGGCGGTCTTTCCGACCCCCGGCTCGCCGATAAGCACGGGATTGTTCTTGGTGCGCCTGGTGAGCACCTGCATCACGCGCCTGATCTCCTCGTCCCTTCCGATGACCGGGTCGAGCTTGTTGATACGCGCGAGGCGCGTCAGGTCGCGGCTGTACTTGTCGAGCGCGTTGTATTTTTCCTCGGCGTTCTCCGCATCTGCGCGCTTGCTTCCCCTTATGTCCATGAGCACGCGAAGGATGTTTTCCCTGGTGAAGCCGTGGGCCGCGAGAATCTGCTTCGCCTTGCCCTGCCCCTTCCCGGTCAATGCGAGTATCAGGTGCTCGGTGCTCAGGTAGTTATCCTTGAGGCTGACTGCCTCGTTCCATGCCTGGTTGAGCACGTCGCGCAGTGCCGGCGACATTGCTCCGCCACCCGGGCCGGCCCCGACCTGCCTTGGCATCGCCGACAGCGTCTGGTCTATCTCGTCCCTGAGGCCGAACGTCGACGCACCGATCTTCTGGGATATCGACTCGAAAATCCCGGACTCCTGCTCGACAAGCGCCTTTAAAAGGTGCTCGGGCTGGATCTCGTAGTGGTTCATGTCGGTCGCTATGTTTTGCGCAGTGCTGAAGGCGTCCTGCGCTTTCAGCGTCAATTTATCCATTCTCATTGATTTTCTCCTGAAAACAATAATTGCCGGAACAGCCCGCATGGAGATTACCGTCGCGCCCGCCGCAACGATCAACCGGACATTATAGACATCCGCATGATGAAATTGTCAATCATCTAAACGGATTAAACTCATCCGGGCGCATGATACGCGCGGCATCGCCCCATGGCGCTGTTCCCATATTTAACTGAAGAAAGACACTGGCTGGTTAAAGGAAGGAATCCACTGCTGAGATTCTTTTTTTTTCATCAGCATCGTATACAAAATAAGTTAATTTTCCCGGATCGTCAAGCCCTGAATGAATTAAACCGGTTCATGCATCTTTCAGTAATCATATCGGCTTTAAATCCTTGACTTTCTGATTTATATTTAGTTATATGACTAACATTAAATCTTTAAGCGGAGCCATGAAATGAACGAACTTCTGACTCTTTCGGGGATCCGTCTGGCCGAGCTCATCAAGAAAAAAGAGATTACCTCAGTTGAGCTTACCGCCGCCCACATTGAACATATACGACAGGTAAACCCCGCTATCAACGCGGTGGTCGCCGAACGGTTCAATCTCGCCCTCGACGAGGCCCGAGCCGCCGATAGAGCAGTGAGTGAAGGTCGCCCCGGCCTGCCGTTGTTTCACGGCGTCCCGTGCACCATCAAGGAAAACATCGCCCTTGCGGGCATGCCCAACAGCTGCGGGCTTGTGTCCCGCAGAAATGTCCGCCCGAAAAAAGACGCCACCGTAGTTTCCCGCTACCGCGCTGCCGGAGCCATCCCCATGGGAGTGACCAATGTCCCCGAATACTGCATGTGGTGGGAAACCTACAACCGAATTTACGGGCGGACCAGGAATCCCTACAACCGCCGCAGGATCGCCGGAGGAAGCTCCGGCGGAGAGGGGGCGATTATCGGTGCCGGCGGTTCACCCTTTGGAATCGGATCCGATATCGGCGGTTCGGTGCGCATGCCCGCCTTTTTCAACGGAATTTTCGGCCACAAACCCACCGGCGGCATGGTGCCCCTCACCGGGCAGTACCCGCCCGTGGAAAACAACATCCGGCGTTATCTTACAAGCGGCCCGCTGGCGAGGCGAGCGGAGGACCTTCCCCATCTTTTACGGGCAATTGCCGGACCCGACGGACAGGACGAAGGGTGTATCGGAATCCCGCTGGGCGAAACCGGCTCGGTTAAACTGAACGAGCTCACGGTTTTCATGATCGAAGATAACGGGCTTGTCAGGGTGGATGACAGCCTGCGTCGGGCCATGGACCGCTGCGGGGCGCACCTGCGAACAATGGGCGCGATTGTGAAAAAAATATACATCAGGGAATTGAAATACAGTATGAACATATGGCTGGCGATGCTGTCCCGCGAGGAAGAAACGCCTG
>JAKLIV010000058.1 GCA_022709405.1 Spirochaetota bacterium | reverse complement strand
CGCGGATAAAAAGATCGCGAGGATCATGCCAAACACTCCCGCCATGGCCGGCGAGGGAATGTCGGTCATCGCCCTGAACGGCGCGGCCGGACACGACGACAGGCAGAAAATCGAATTCATTTTTTCACATACGGGAAAGACCGCCATCATGCCCGAAAAGATGATGGACGCGGTGACCGGGCTTTCGGGCAGCGGACCCGCGTACGTGTTCACGTTCATACAGGCCCTGGCCGACGGCGGAGTGAAAATGGGGCTCCCGAGGGAGAACGCCCTGCTTCTCGCCGCACAGACGGTCCTGGGATCGGCAAAGCTCGTGCTGGAATCGGGAGAGGATCCGATCACGCTGCGATCGAGGGTCGCTTCTCCCGGCGGCACGACCATTGAAGGTATCCATGTTCTCGAAAAGGCCGGTTTCTCCGGCACCGTCATGGACGCTGTTGAGGCCGCGACGGTAAAATCGAAAAAACTAGGAGAAAGATGATGTTCAATGGACTGCCCCTGAACAAGTACCAGGCGACCCTGTTCAAGAGATACGGCGGCGTCGCTGCGGCCGTAATCGCATCCGTCATTTTCCTCGGAAACGTCGTCACCGCCATAGTCACCGACAGCATCAGCGTGAGGGACGAAAGCTATGTCACCAAAAACGGCTTCCCGATCTTCACTTCTGAAAAGGACTATATCTCTCTCGTGAAAAAATATCCCCGCAACCCGGGAGTGAAGCTGACGATCCACCGAATGGGCCAGGGAGAATCATACTGGCAGGTCGCGAAACGATACGGCATCACGATAGACACCTTCATAGCTGCGAATCCGCACCTCACGACCCTCACGCCTTCAGCGGGAACCGAGGTCGTGGTGCCGGCCCGGGACGGCGTGCTGTTCGCCTTTGATGACGTTCTCGACGTGCTGCGCATGGGCGGAATACTCGATGATTCATCCGGTGCCAGGGGCGACTACCTGCCCGGAGTTTTCAGTATCTTCAGCACCGACGACATCCGTCTGGTGTTTTTCAGGAACGCGGCACCGGTCGTGGTGAACGACTCTCTCGAAAAGCTGTACGGGTACGGTAAAATATTCTTAAGCCCGGTCAAGGGTTACTACACGTCGCTTTTCGGGGACCGCGTCGACCCGTATTACCATGACACGGCGTTTCATACCGGAGTCGACATCCATGGGAGGATGAACCAGCCCATGCATGCTTCACAGGCCGGAATGGTCATGTTCACCGGATGGCGCGACGGCTACGGCAACACCATAATCATCCAGCACGACAAGGGATACTCGACCCTGTACGCGCACCTTACAGACATCACGGTGAAAACCGGGCAGTTGGTGAAAAAGAAAGAAAAGATCGGCACTGTCGGCTCGACCGGCAGGTCCACCGGGCCGCACGTCCACTTCGAGATCAGGAGACACGACGAGACCATAAATCCGCTGCTGTACGTGTGGTAGGCCGCGGCCCTATTTATCGAGAATAAAGAACTCGGTCCTCCGGTTTTTCCTTCTTCCCTCGGGCGTCGCGTTGTCGGCCACGGGCTTGTCGGGACCGAAGCCCGCAGCGCCGAGCCTTTCGGGACCGATCCCGTTCTTGACCATGTATTCGACCACCGCATCGGCCCTTCTCTCCGAAAGCTTCTGGTTGTACGCCCTGGGCCCTGTCGAATCCGTGTGGCCGCGCACCTCGATCCTGATTCCGGTATTGGCCTTGAGCGTCTCGATCATTCGGTCGAGGATGTTCAACGACTCCTTGCGAAGGTGCGCCTTGTTCACCTCGAAATAGATATTGTCCATGACGATGCTGTCGCCGGGTTTTATTTCGTCCAGCGGGATGACGATCTCCTTTTCCTCTTTGGATACGATGACCTTCCTGGGCGCGTAACCCCCGGATGACGCGGTGATCTCGACCTCGTCGAGCGCCGGCACGGTGACCATGCCGGGAGCGGTAAGCTCGCGCTTCTCGTCGTACACGAGCTTGCCCCTGTCCCACTTCCTGATCTCGAGAAGCGAGGGCACGTTCTTCCCGTCCGCATCGGTCACGCCGACCTTCATCTCGCGCAGCGGTATCTCGTCCGGGACCGGCTTTTCGGGCGGAATTTTTTCCACCGCAGCCGGGGGCGCGTCGGGTGACTCCTCGTAGCGCATGTACGGGTCGTACACCGCGCTCCCGCCCTTTATGATCCTGGGATAGTAGTCGGTGCCGACCGCGTACAGGTAGTTGCCCGCGGGAAGGTACATGATGCCGCCCGAAGCCGCGGGCTGGTGCGCTCCCCCGGGAAACGGCGATTCGAACGACCAGAGCGTCGACCCGTCGAGCATCGATATCCCCCTCAGGGCCGAGAAGGGAACGTTCCTGTTGCCGACCATCTTGTCGAAGGAGCTGGCCACGTACACCTCGTCCCTGATCGTGACGAAATACGGGCTCGACTGAGAACCCGAATCCGCCTTTTTGAGCGTCTCGCCGGTTTCAGGGTCGATCATGACCACGCTCCTGTTGCCCGTGGTGAAGACCACCGAGCGGTCGGTGAAGCAGGGATTCGAGGTGACGAGGTCGCCGTAATCGCGGTGCCACAGGGTCTTTCCGTTCTCGAGGTCAAGGCACAGAATCCCCGAGTTGGCGGCCATGTACACCCTATCGCGGTACACGACCGGCGAGAATATCCGGTGCGGCGCGCCGATAGATTTTTCCCACCTGACCTCCCCGGTCGCGGCGTCGAGACAGTGGAGGATGTAGGCGTTCTTCCCGTAATCCATCGACTGCGTGAAAATCAGGCCGCCGTAAAACGACGGGAACCCGCTGTATGTCTTGATCTTCCCGTTGTTCCACCTGAGGTGCCCGTTGCGGATTTCACGCGAGAGGAACAGGTTGCGCGTGCCGTAGAAGATGTAGTCGTCCTGTATCACCGGGTTGGAGTAGATGTAGTCCACGATGCCCTGCGAGTTCATCTCGGGAGCCCACCGGTCCTCCCTGCCGGGCTGCCACTTCGGGCTTTTCGACGTGTCCCAGCTCTTCATGTTTTCGAGCTTTTCCTCGGCCCGGTACCCTGTGCGCGCCCAGAGCACCCTGCCCGTGTTCTTGTCGAGGCAGTAGATCGCGATGGCGTCGGTCAGGAACAGGCTGTCGCCCTTTATCAAGGGATACTTGACCGCGCCCGAGACCCTGGTGTTGGCCCTGAACTGCGAGGAATATTCCTGTAGATTCAGTTTCCACACGGGCTTGCCTGTTTCCTCGTCGAGGCAGTACACGTTCTTCCTGAGGTCGGTGAAGTAGACCCTGCCCCCGGAGCAGACCGGGTTGAACACGGCTTCGTCGGCCTGATAGAGCCATTTCAGGTTGCTGTTCTTGACGGTGATCTCGTCGTTGTTTCCGGTGTAGTAAATGTTGCCCTTGTATATCGGCCAGTCCGACGAGCGCGCGGTCGTCGTCAACAAGAAACATATAGCGGCGAGAAGCAGGTATGCAGACCGTTTCATGATAAACCTCCGGAGCCCGTATGCCCGGCCGGCTCGGCCCGGCATGCACGAGATTAGCACATGAGCCCTGAATTGCAAGAAATAATATTATTGACCGCATCCCCGGCGCTGATAGAATCATCTGATTTGCGCGCGGCGTTTAAATACCATGAGTTCAAAAATTCCGATATTGGCAATCATACCACACGGCGGGAAAAGGGTCCCGGAGGAGCTCGAGGGACTCGTCGCCCTGAGCGAATTCGACCTGTTCTACCAGGCCGACACCTGCGCCAACGAAATATTTTCTTTCGACGAAAGGGCCGCCGCGAAGATCGACACGCACGTGTCCAGGTTCTTCGTCGACATGGACCGGTCGTACCGCGACCTCGCTCCCGGCAGGGGCGACGGGGTGATGAAGAAATCCGACCTCTACGGTAAAGGCGTTTTCAGGGAAAACACCTTCCCTGACCACATAGCCGTCGCCAACATACTCAAGCGCTACTACTATCCCTTCCACGAAACGATCGAAAAGATCGTGACCAGCGGCGAGGTCGGCCTCATCGTCGAGTGCCACACCATGATGCCCATTGCTCCCCCGTCAGCGCCCGACGCGGGCGAGCCGCGCCCCCTGATACTGCTCGAAAACCTCGTCGAAACCGAAGGCGGGGTGGTCGAGGAGACCTGCGCCGGGCGCCTGATACGCGAAGTGCAGGCGCAGATGCGGAAGACGTTCGCCGGAGAGGAAGACACCGTGACCGAGAAGTGCATCGTCTCGGAGAAACCGGGCGCGGGCCATATCATGAAGAAATACGGGCTCGGCGGGATCCCGCTTTTCAGGATTTCCCTGTCCAAGGCCCTGTTCCTCAACGACGTGTATTTCAGCTATGACTACCTGAAGGTCGACGAGCTGCGCCTTCTCGACATCGGCAGAAGGATCATGGCCGGGATCGAGAAGGCCTGGGAAAAAGAAGGGGGATGACGGTAGCGCCGTCCCCGTCACTTCTGGAGCGAGCTCAGGTAATTGTACGCTTCCAGGGCCGCGGTCGCGCCGTCGGCGCAGGCCATGACGATCTGGCGCTTCGATCCGCTCCTGATGTCGCCCGCGGCGTACAGGCCCGGAATCTTCGTGTTCATGTTCATGTCCACGATGATCTCGCGGTTCTCGTTGAGAAGGCCGGCGGGCAGGTACCCGGTGTTGGGGTCCCATCCCACGAAAATGAAAACCCCCTCGACCGGGAGCTCGCGCTCATCGCCGGTTTTCCTGTTCTTCAACAAAACGCCGCTCACCTTCTGCGACCCGTTTATGGAGGAGACGACCGTATCCATCACCGTGGTGATCTTCGAATCCGCGAGCACCCTGTCCTGTAAAATCTTCGCTCCCCTGAACTCGTCGCGCCGGTGCACGAGGTACACCCTGCTCGCGAAACGCGTAAGGAAATGGGCCTCTTCGAGCGCGACGTCGCCGCCGCCCACGACCACGACCTCCCTGCCCTTGAAAAAGGCGCCGTCGCAGGTCGCGCAGTATGACACGCCGCGGCCCGTGAACTCGGCCTCGCCGGGTACCCCCAGCCTGCGAAACGAGGCCCCTGTGGCGATGATCACGGTGCGGGCCTCGAGCGGATCGCCTCCGGCCAGGCCGATGACCAAAGATCCGGCATCTGATTTTTTCTCGACTGACACGACATCGCCGCTTGTTATCTCGACGCCGAGGCGGCGCGCCTGCTCCTCCATGCGCGACATCAGCTCCCAGCCGCCCACGGGATCGACGAACCCGGGATAATTCTCGACCATATCGGTATTCATCACCTGGCCGCCGGGCGAATATCGCTCGATAATGAGGCAGTCAAGGCCGGCGCGTATTCCGTAAATGGCGGCGGACAGTCCGGCCGGCCCGGCTCCGATTATTATCAGGTCTTTCATCGCGAGATCTCCTTTTATTCAATAATATGTTTGAAATTTTTCGCAGGTTTCTTAAGATTGAGATATAAATTTAATGTTATCCGGATTAATTGTCAATCGAATATAAAACATAGGCATAATGCGGTGCAGGGGCGTAGCGCGCTACGCCCCTGCACCGCATTATAAAATAAAAAGAAATAATATCCGACAATATAACTATACAAAGCGCTCCAGGCGGAATTGAATGTCCAGAAAAATATACAACTTCACCAAAAGCGACCTTATCGGCGCCTACACCCTGCTCTTCTCCGAAACCGGGCTCAGGTCCATAGACCAGATATACCGCATCAGCAGCGCCTCCCTGAAAACCGCCTATCGCGAAAAGGCGAAGAAAAACCATCCAGACCGCGCCAGACAGCTCGGAGTGAGCGAAGCGGTCCTGTCGGAGCGTTTCAAGGAGATAACCAGGGCCTACAACGACCTGAACCGGTTCATCCAGGGATGCAGCAGGTCATCGGCTGCAAGGCCCGCCGGCTACGATCATCGTTATCGCGGTAAAGAAAAAAAGAAGGAACACCATAACACCGAAACACAGCCCGGCCGGGACGCGCGCGAAGAATCCGCCGCCGGGGCATGGAAAACCGAGTACCGCATGATGTCGGGCAAAGAGGTCCCCCTGGGCCAGTACCTGCTGTTCCAGGGCATCATAACCCTGAAGACGCTCATTCAGGCCATACACTGGCAGCGGGTCCAGAGGCCTCCGTTCGGGACGATAGCAAGAGAGTGGAAGATTCTCACGAGGGAGGAAATCCTGTCGATTTTCAGAAACAGGCGCATGCACGAGAAATTCGGGGAGTGCGCCCTGAGGCTGGGGTACCTCAACAGCTTTCAGCACCGCGCCATCCTGTGCAAGCAGAAGAACATCCAGAGGCCCATAGGGCAGTTCTTCGTCGAGCAGAGCATTCTTTCGCCCGCCGAGCTCGAAAGGCACCTTTTCAACCACCGCAGGCACAACGCCCAGGCGCGTGTCCGGGCGGGCAGCAGCAAGGATAAAAAATAAAAAAACTAGACCGTTTCCTGGACCGTCGCCTTTTTCGCCCCCTGGGTCTCCTGAACATACTGTATGAGCATCGGCACATCGAGTATCATGGCGACGTCGCCGGTACCGAGTATGGTGGCCCCGCTCGCCCATTTCAGGTTCTTGAATATCTTGCCCATGGGCTTGATGACGGTCTGGAATTCCCCGATCGGCCTGTCGACGACGAAACCGGCCTTCTTGCGGCCATATTCGGTTACCACGATATTTGACCTCGTGGCCTTCTCGCTCTCCTCGTTGAAAAACTCCCTGAGGCTCATGAACGGAAGCACCTCTCCCCTCAGGTTCATGAAGTTCCCGGCGTCCTTGCCCTCTATTTCCTGTTCGGTGATCTCGTTGCATTCGACCACCATGTCAAGCGGAAGGATGTAATAAGACTTGCCCACCTGGACCATGAAACCGTCGATGATCGCCAGAGTGAGGGGAAGGTGGATGCGCACGGTCGTGCCCTCGCCCTCGACGCTCTCAAGCTCGATCTGCCCCCTCAGCGACTCGATGTTTTTCTTGACCACGTCCATCCCGACCCCGCGGCCCGAAATATTGGTGACCTTTTCCGCAGTCGAGAAACCCGGGGCGAAGATGAGACGGAACAGCTCCTCGTCGGTCACCGTCTGGCCCTCGGCGATAAGGCCCTGCTCCAGCGCCTTGGCGTAAATTTTCCGCTTGTTCAGCCCGTTCCCGTCGTCGGAAACCTCGATGACGATGCTTCCCGTTTCATTGTAGGAGTTGAGGTAAATGGTGCCCTTGGCGGGCTTGCCCTGGGCTGTCCGCTCCTCCTGGGTCCCGATTCCATGGTCGACCGCGTTGCGGATGAGGTGCATCATCGGGTCGGATATCTTCTCGATCAGGGTCTTGTCGAGCTCGGTCTCGCCGCCGCTTATGACCAGTTCGATGTTCTTGCCCCTTTCCTTGCTCAGGTCGCGCACGATCCTCTCGTAGCGTTTGAAAGTCTCGCCGATCTGCACCATGCGGATGTTCATGGTGCTGTCCCGGACATCCTCGATAAGACGGGACATGGTCGACACCGCTTCGTTGAGTTCGGAATTGCCGCTTCCCTCTGCGAGCTGTTTCACGTTCGCGCCGGTAATGACCAGCTCGCCGATCAGGTTGATCAGGTTGTCGAGCTTGAAGGCGTCGACGCGAATCGATTTTTTCTTCAGCTCCTCGTTCTTCTTTATGTCTTTCTGCTTTTCAAGGGCCGCGTCAAGAACAGGCCTCTGGACCATTTTTTCCTGGACCATGATCTCCCCGATGGGCTTCTTGGACTCGTATTGGTCTGGACTCAGCTTCTCGCCGAACATCTCCTCCTGAAGGCTCAGTGCGCGCCTGAGCTCGGTCTCGGTCAGGGAGCCGATCTCGCGAAGAATCTCGCCGATATGCATCGGCTTTTCAGGCAGTTCGTTGATCAGCGTGACATACTCCCTGATATTGCTTCCGGGAGGCAATATCCTCAGTTCGCAGTCCTCGCTGAGGAAATCGAAGACGTTCTCGATTGTCTCCTTGGCGGTCTGGGCGTTGAACACGATCTCGAACCCCAGATAGCAGAGCTCGGGATCGATGTCGCCGAAAGCCGTAACGTCATGCGCCAGAACCATGACCTGCTCTATTTTCCCTATCTCGTTCAGGTAAGAGATGAACGACTGCGGGTCAAGGCCGTCGACGAAAATGCTCTGCTTGAAACGCAATGATATGTGCCAGTACGGGCTCGCGACGAACTCGTCCCCGGGATCTGCGCTCATGACGGACTCCTCCTCCTCCAGCGCCCCGGGAGAGGGCCTTGCCTCTCCGGCCGCGTCCTGGCCGGCTTTCGCGCCCTCGATATATTTTTTCAGCTCCTCCATAAGCATGTCGCGCTTGAGCGCAAGGCCGTCGGGCAGCTTCACTTCACCATTGCCATCGAAGAGATTGATGATCTGACTTATATAATCATGGCAGTCGAGAAGAATGCTGATCAGCTCCGATCCCAGGCTCAATTCCTTTTTCCTGACCAGATCAAGGAGGTTTTCAACGGCATGGGTGAACCTTTCGATTTCCTCGAACCCGAACATGCCCGACGATCCCTTGATCGTATGTGCGGCCCTGAAAAGGGCGTGGATCGACTCCTCGTCGGTGAAATCCTTTTCGAGGTTCAGAAGGCAACCTTCGAATGTCTCGAGCATCTCCCTGCTTTCAGTGAAAAAAATCCCCATCGCTTCCGTTAAATCGAACTTGTCTCCTGTCGCCATGGCAGTGTCCCCTTCTATTGATGATCTTCGCAGTATAAGTCAAACAGCCTTTTTGCCTCATTGCTGAGGTTCATGAAACTGATCGTCCTTCCGAGCCTCCCGGCCTCCCGGCCCATCAGGTGAAAAAGCTGGAAACCGGCCGTATCTATTTTTTCAATCCCGCCGAGATCCAGGTCTATATCGCCCGGCGAGGAGAGAATGTCCGCCAGCGACTGCCTGAGGTCGACGGCTGAATAGATAGTCGCCTCTCCGCTGAGAACGTATTTCGTCCTGCCGGAATCCCCTTTTTGCTGTTTTGCCTGTATTTTCATGGTTGAATCTCCTTTGTTTTTCCGCGTCGTGCGAGAATCCGCACCTGCGCCGACGGTCAGACGAGCAGCTTCTTGACCGCGTCTATGAGCTGTTCGGGCTGGAACGGCTTCACCATCCAGGCTTTCGCGCCGAGCTCTTTCCCCTTCGCTTTCATGTCGGTCCCGGCCTCGGTCGTCAGCATGATGAAGGGCGCGAACCTGTATGAAGCGTACTGATCATCCTTCTTCACCTTTTCCAGGAGGGTTATTCCGTCCATGTTAGGCATGTTCACGTCGCACACGAAAAGATCTATATTTTGTCCGTCCAGTTTTTTAAGCGCGTCCATGCCGTCAACGGCCTCGACGAGATCGTAGCCCTGCGACGAAAGCACGTGCTTGACGACCTGACGGATGGCCGAGGCGTCATCAATTACCATAATTCTCTTTGACATTAACATCCTCCGGAATATGTATTAAAAGTTTTTAAGTTCATCATCGGTGAAGATCCTGTCGACATCGAGGATGACCACGATCTTTTCCCTTATCTGGGCTATGCCGTCGATACAGTCCACGTTGATGCTCGTCGAAAAATGCGGAGTGTCCTGGATGTCGTTTTCGGTTATGTTTATCACGTCGGACACCGAATCGACAATTATCCCGATCATGTGCCCCTTGATTTCACTGATCATCACGACGGTAAGCTTGTCATAGGGCCGTTCGGGCAGGCCGAACTTCAGCCTGATGTCGATCAGCGGGATCACGATGCCGCGCAGGTTCATCACTCCTTTCATGTAATGGACCGAGTTGGGGACGATGGATATTTCGCCGATGCCAGTTATCTCCTGGACTTTGGACACATCGACGCCGAAAACTTCCTTGTCCATCGCGATGGTGACCAGGGTTCTCTCCCTGACTTTTTCTTCGGTTTTCACGTTTCTTTCGGTTCTCATTGATATTTACGCTCCTGCGGTCGTTTACTTCATCGTCGATGCGAAATCGGAAAGCTCCGATACATCGAGCACCCTGGAAATGTTGAGAATGATGATGAATTTCCCGTCGGTCTTGCCCACCCCGCTGATGAAATCGGCCCTGATCTTCGAGCCGAATTCGGGAGTATGCTCGATGTCCCCGGGCAGGATGTCCTGCACCGCGTTGATCGCGTCGATTATCACTCCGATATGCATCATCTCGCCCTCGGAATTGATTTCCATTATCACGATGCTCGTCATTTTCGTCTCAACGCTCTTTTTGCCGTAGAACCTGAACGAGAGATCGATGATCGGGACCACCTCGCCCCTGAGATTGATGACGCCCCTGATGTAATCGGGCACGGACGGTATCGGGAACACCTTTTCATAATTGATGACTTCCCTCACGCTGGCCACATCGACCCCGTAGGTTTCGTTTCCGATCTTGAATGTCAGATACTGCGCCGCCTGTTCGACGACCTGGGCGCTCTCGTTTTGGGTTGTTGTTCTTTCCATTGCAGTCCTCGTTGCTCCCGATATGGGGAATGGTGCATTATTCTTTATTTTATATCACAACATAATTTTGATCAAGTGCATAATTAAAAAAAATTCCATGACTCCTTATTGCCGATTCAGGCCTTTTTCCGCGGATCCCCTGTCCGGCCGATAAAATGTGCCGTGGCCGTATTTTTTTGCGGCTTTTCCCCGGCCACGCCGTCAGGTCCGAACGAAATCACCTCCCTGAGCCTGATGAAATTCTCAGAGAGGTCCCTGGCCGCTTCGGCGAGGTCTTCGGAGTATTTGTCAATTTCGTCTGCGTTCAGGCTGCTCTTTATCATGCCTGATATTCTCTCGATCTCATGTCTTCGGTTTTCCGGAGCCACGGCCTGTGCGCTGAAAAGCTCGGCGGCCTTCTGGATTTTCGGAACGATCTCGCCCAGCAGCCGGCCGGCTTTCTCGGCCTTCTGAACGCTGATCTCGGAAAGCCCGACTATGTCTTTGGCCGCGTCCCGGCTTTTCTCGGCGAGCTTGCGCACCTCGGAGGCGACCACCGAGAAACCCCTGCCCTCCTGGCCGGCGTGGGCGGCCTCTATCGCCGCGTTAAGCGCGAGCAGATTGGTCCGGTACGCGATGTCCTCGATCACCGATACCCTCGATGCGATGTCCCTGATCGCGGCCAGGGTATCGGTGACCGCTTCGCCGCCGAGCCGCGCCTGTTCGGCCGCATCGTTCGCCAGGCCCCGGGTGTCGCCTGAATCCGAAACGGTCCCGCCGGCGGCGTCCAGTTTTTCGAGCAACATCGATATCTCGTCGACCCCTTCCCTGCGCCCCCGGCATGCCGCGCCCAGCCTGGACGCCGAGCGCTCCACGGCCCCGAGCGACACCGACAGGGCGTTCGCCCTCTCCCGAACGCCGGTAAACACCGCCAGGACCCTGATTATGAGCGGCTTCACCGCGCCCATGTACGCGCCCAGACGGCCGCCGCCCTCGAACGACATTATTCTGTCGAAATCGCCCGACGAGATGATGTCGGCAGCGGCCTTCGCGTCGGACATCCCCATGCCGTTTCTCACGAGACGCGCGGCGATGAACGCCGCCGCCCCGACCGCAGCGGCCGCGGCGGCAACGGCAAGCGCACCCGTGATGAGCGAAACAGGGATCGGGGCCCTTTTCGCCGGAGCGGCGATCACGTCGCGCGGCGCATGAACCGCTATCCCCCAGAGGGCCGGGCCTGAAGCGACGGTAAACGTCCGATAGTATATGAATCCCCCGGTTCCTTTTTCGGGTAGCAGTCTTCCCTTTTCTTCAGGGGCCTTTTCCGCTCCGGCCCCTTCGGCGATCTCCGCGATGCTTTTGCCTGCGAGACCGGAATCCCTGTCTGAAAAAACGACAGTCCCGTCAAGAAACACCGACAAGGGCATGACGGCGGCGCCTTCGGCTTTGACGGATTCCCTGAGCGCATCCAGGGGGATATGGGCCCCGGCGACGCCGGCGAATTTCCCGTTTTGCATGACGATCGGTTCGGCGAGCACCAGGACTTTCCCCTGCGGGCCGGTCCCCGCAGCGCCGTCCGTTTCCGATATGAATCCCGACAGGGATTTCTTCGGCCCTTCATACCAGGACGCGCCCGCGTAACCGGCCAGGGCGCTGAGCTCCGGTGCGCCGGAGGCGCCGCGCGACCAGAACGGCACGAACCTGCCCGAATCGTCATGTCCCCATTTGTTGCCGCGGGGACCGTAGTACCCGAAATCGCCGCTATCGAACGCGTCGGGCTCGAAGCAGAGGAAGACCGCCGAGTAACGCTGATTTTTTTCGAGGAACGATTTCAGGACGGAGTTCGCCTCGGAGCGGGTGAACCGGATCATGTCGGTGTTCAGGTCCGCCTCGAAAATCCCGGCGAGAGAGCCTATCTCCATGGCCGAACGCTCGAAAAACGAGGCGATCTCGAGCATCCGCCCCCGCGCGACCTCGGCGCACAGCTTCTGGCCGTAGCTTCGGTCATTCATCTCCGGAGCGTTCGAACTGCCGGTGTTCCCGCACCCGATAAGCAGAAATACCGCGAGGTACGCCAAAAGCGCAGGTTTCGGGAAGGGACCAAGTTTTCCAGATTTCATCGGGCGTATCCTTGACAGTGAAATTATCTCACATTTCGGGAATGAGTCAACATTAAAATGCGGCGGAGTCCGTCCGGCAGGGGGGCAGTCAACGTCGGCCCCGGCCGGATCTGAAATAAAAAAACGAGGGCGCCCCATTGACATTATTCTGCTTTAATGAGATGATGACCTTAACAGCATGCGCATGCTCCGCCGGGGGCGGCGGCGGCGCTATCCTGAATATCCTACATGAGGGAAGCCATGAACGACGCCATTATAAAAAAACTCCACGACACGGCCGAGGATTTCGGCAACATAGCGCGCAAGGTCAACGAATCGTCCCAGAAAAGAAAGGCCCACTCCGAAAAGGCCATGCAATACGTGAAGAAATCCCTCGAATTGGGTGAAAAGCTCGCCCGGGACCTCGCCATAGTCGCCGAATCGAACATCAAGCTCCGCGACCAGAACAATTTCGTGAGAAACACCTGCGTTAACATGAAGAGCAACCTGGAGAAGCAGGCCGAGATCATGAAAATCCTCGAAGCCAAAAAAGCCCTGGCCCCCGAAATCAAATCGTCCATTGACAAGCTGACGTCGGATTTCTCGTCGGCGCTGAACGATGCGCTCGACAACATAAACGGCATCATCAAGGTCGACAACGACATCATCCTGCTCGACAAGATCATCAACGCCCGCAAGGAGCTCCAGCAGGATTCCCTCAAGAAGCTCGAAAAGCTCTCTGCGATAAGCCTCGAAGACGCCGAGAAGGCGATCAAGGGATCGGCCTCGAACCTCGAAAGAGGCCTCTCGATGACCGGTGAATTCACCAGGGTCGCGGACATAGTGCAGAAGAAAGACAAAAATTCCCTGTCGGACCTCGCCGCAAAGGCGGCCAAGGGACGCGAGATAGCGGCGGAGGTCAACAAAAGCTCGCGCTCGCAGTACGAATTCACCGAAAAGGTGAACCAGTTCACCATGGAGCTGCACGACGACACCACCGCGATCATGGAGCTCGTCGACAAGAAGCACCAGGTGTTCGAGCAGAACCTGCAGACCGTGACGGTGATCACGGTCACGATATCGATGATGTTCAAGAACTACCTTGCCATGGAGGAGATCGTCGAAAACACCGAGTACAACGACTCGGTCAGGTCGCACTTCAACTCCCTCAAGGTGCTCGTCAAGATACTCTGCCAGGACATAAGGACCATCTCGACGCTCAACTTCGACATGACCGACAGCATACACCTGAACAACGAGATCGAAACCAGGGCCCTGGCCGTAAGCAAGGACGAGCTCGATTACTACAAGAAGATCACCGAGAAAGTCGGAGCGATGACCGAGACCACCAAGTATCCCATCGAGGGCTCGGCCAAAAACATGGAGAACGCAAGAATCCTCGAGGACGGCATCAAGCAGCTGATAGCGGGGATGTGACCCCCCCTGCCCCCCCTTCGCAAGGGGGGGGTATCATTGTTCAATAAATCCCCGATGAAATGCAGCAATCTACTTCAGCTCCACGAGCGGAACGATCTTCGCGCCGTACGATTCGTACTTGGCGAGCCGCTCACGGTCGGGCGCGCCGCCCTTCATTGACGCAACGGCTTCGGGGATCACGAACACCGTGTATCCGCGCGCAGCCGCTCCCCGGAGGGTGCTCTGGACGCACGCCTCGGCCGCGAGCCCGGTTATGTACAGGGTCCCGACCCGCCTGGAATCGAGGTACCGCTGCAGTTCCGGATTGGTGAACGCGTCGGCCCTGGACTTGGTGAAGATCCTGGCGTTCGGCCGGTAAACCGCAGTGTTTATTCCGGTGCCCGGCCCGCCCTCCACGGGAAACATGGGCGCGAGGTACGACAGCAGCGAGCCGCGCCCGAACTCCTGGCGTATGTAAATGGCCTCGACGCCGGTGAGCTTTTTCAGGGCGAGGTTGATGCTGTCGATGAAGGGACCGACGCCCAGATCCCTGGCCTTTTCAGGATCGTCAGTCGCGGTGAACCTGTCCTGAACGTCGATGACCAGGACCGCGGACTTCACGTTATTCTTCGCGTCGATCGCCGGCCCCTTCGACGGCGGCAGGATGTACAGGAACTCGATGCAGAGAAAAAATATCACGTACAGAATGCATAGACCCAGAGGAACCGCGAGAATCTTCAGCATTTTTTTCATGACGGAACTCCTTTGATTGGTATGCTATGCGCGCTCCCTGCGTTCGGCACACCAGGCGAGCGCGATGAAAATCAGGTTCGACCCGAGTACAAGCAGCGTCCGCAATGACTGGCTGTTCCTGAACATCGCGGGCTCGCTGCCGAACACCATACCCGTCAGGCTCCCGATCAGCGCGAACAGCAGAACGAAAGACCACACGTTCCGGTAACCCAGAACAAGCCATCCCCCGACCGTGAACGCGATCTCGATGCCGAAACTCACATACGGACAGTTCCAGAGACCGAGCCCCACCTGACAGTACCCGAAGAACAGCGACAGGTCAGGCGTGTGCACTATCAGGTCTATGAACCAGTGCGACAGCACGCACAGGGCGGCGATCAGCGCCCATGACCTGCGCCTGACCGCGATGAAGAAAACGTACGCAGCCGCGCTCAGCGCAATCGCTCCCGCAAGGGAATGGGAATACGGAAGGTACAGGTCGTTTCTGAAAAAAGGATTGGCGCTCTCGCGGTAGGAGGCCCGTTCGATACCCGCCAATACCAGGATGAAGGAAAGTATGTCGGTCAATTGAAGGCAGGCGAAATACACCCACAAGGGGATTTCCCTGAACTTTTTCTTGAGTATGAATCCGATCCCGTAATGTCCGATGAACATGAAATCCACCTCATGACTGTTTTCTCTAATTAGATTGGGAATTCACGATTATGGCAAGGTTTTTTTGGGGTAAGCCCTTTCCCGGCCCGCCCGCGCCCATAAATCTTCTTGACACTCCCCCGGAATCAGTCAACCATTCATGGCTGAACGCGCCGCGCACATTGCCGGAGAAACGATCATGGACCCGGAAATCCTTCTTGAAATCGTCACAGTGAAGATGCCCTTCGGCAGGTACAAGGACACGCTGCTGTGCGACCTGCCCGTTGGCTACCTGGAATGGTTCCAGCGTGAAGGTTTCCCGGACGGGAAGCTGGGAATGCTGCTCGCCACCCTGTACGAGATCAAGATCAACGGGCTGGAATACCTGCTGAAGCCCCTGAGGAAATAAGGGATAGTCTTTGTTGCGCCCTCACCGGGCGTGAGGGTTTTCACTGAGCCGTGAAGGGGGATGCCCTTTCTCTGCCCCTAAGGGGCGAGAGGCATCGCCTCACAGGAATTGAGCAACGATGACAAATCGCCCGTGCCGGGGCGTCCAGAAACTCCCGTGAGACGGGAGCCCATCTTCACTGAGCCGTGAAGGCAATGCCCCTTTCTTTGCTCGCCCAAAGAAAGGGGCGAAAGAAAGGGCGCAGCCTCAGATGCCGGCTGGGGCTATCTTTCTGTATCAGAAACTTGTTTCCACGGGCGGCGATAAGCGTCCTGCTTGCGCCGCCCTGAAGGCCCTCGCCCGTCCCTGGGCTCGGGCCTCGTCATGCATGAGGAATGCGGCAGGCGAAAGGCTTGAATGCCGGGGCCATATTCATGAATTTAACATTCTCAAATAATCCTTCTGTGTTTCATGTACGGATTTACAAACAAGTTCGATGAAAGAACCGGCATTCTCACGGGCGGCCTCAATTGAAGCTATATATTCGGCCCGCAGGACCGGCGGTATGATCGCGATATTATAGCCTTCCTGCAAAAGGATCAAGTTCATCAACAGGCGCACAACCCTTCCATTGCCGTCAATAAACGGGTGTATGAACACAAATTCAAGATGCGTTTTTGCAGCGGCAATTACAGGATGGTCTTTTGCGCGAAACGAAGCCGTCATTTTTATAAAACTCTTCATCAGATGCGGGACTTTACCGGGCGCGGGCAGAGGATGCCTCGATCCCGAGATAACCACCTGCTCTTTACGGTATATGCCGGCTTTGGCGTCATCGATATTTTTATAAAACAGCTTGTGAATGTCGCGTATGTCCTCTTCGGATATTTTTTTCACTCTCACAAGATCAAGCATGTAGTCGAAAGCCTCACCGTGTCCTTTAGCCTCAAGATGATCCCTCAACGGTTTGCCGCCGACGGTAAGGCCGTCTTCAATCACTATCTTTGTCTCAGACTGCGTCAGGGTGTTGCCTTCAAGCGCGTTGCTCGACCAGGTGAGGCCAATTTTGTAGTATTCCTTCAATGAAGCCAGGGTATCTTTGCCCAGGGGCCGCATGTCGTTTATCTGCTTTTGCAATCTGTCGATTTTTTCAAGAAGATCGTTCATGACACCCCCCCCTGATCAGATTTATGCCGGCTTCAAACAACCGGTACCGACACCGGCATGATACGGCAGGTTATCGTATTCATCAACATATTTTTCAAAGACCTTTACGCCTCAGTCATAATACGACGTTGTTCCCCGCAGCCGGGATGCCCTTTCTCTGCACGACATGCAATCTGACGGACGTCCCGTCGCTCCCGTGACTATCTTAAAAGTCATTCCCGTGAAAACGGGAATCCATCTTCACTGAACCGTGAAGGGGGATGCCCTTTCTCTGCTCGCCCAGAGAAAGGGGCAGAGCGCATTTCGGCATCCTGCCTGCGCTCTGCACTAGCTCATCCATGAGCGTCGCGCAACGCCTCGGATGCCGGCTGGGGCTGTTCTTCTGTATCAGAAACTTGTTTCCACGGGCGGCGATAAATATCCGTATTTGCGCCGCCCTGAGGGCCCTCGCCCGTCCATGGGCTCGGGCCTGTGAGTGAAACCAACCCCGAACGCGACTGTTAAAACAACTTCAATTGATCGTCGACCCGAGGATAAAACACACCGATGATCATGAAGGGATTACGAGAACGAAAATGCCTTGCTTTCGTTGTCCCAAGGAAAAAATAAATATCCTTTTTCATAAAAAGATCATGATATTTCTTTTTAACATCACGGCAGGCTTTTTGTTCATCTCCATGCTTTTCAAGGCAGTTCCAATACAGTTGACCGACCTCCCAATCCGATACGGTCATCGTGCTTTCCCTGCCCCGAATGTCAGTAAACCTGTATAAGAACCTGTACGGTAATTTTTTAACTATTTCGAACTTGCCGATATCGTGAAAAAGGTCAAGCTGGTCCCTGTTAATCCGCAATTCATCTTCTTTCTTCCACTCCCTTTCATCTTCCTCAATGATAAAATCAATGATCCTGGCGGGCTTAAAGACTGCAAGGGAGGTGCAGGTTTCCTTGTTCTTCGCCAGGCTGATCAACTCCTTCATATCGTAATAAACCTTTTTCAAGCATAATTCTTTTCTTCTTTCCCACGTCCCTTTGTCCGTATCAAGAAATTCAAGGTTTGTTATTTTATCAATATCAACCGGCTTATAACTCTCGGGCCTGAAATCGGCCGCGTTCTTTGTTAATTCCAGTTCAATCCATTCATATTTTTTATATCTTCGGTCATAATCAAGTTTACGGAAAGGGATGGGATAAATCCTTACAAAACTGCCGTCTTCTTTTAATCCCGCGGTGCACACCAGTTCGTCATAACTTTTTGAAATTGTCGGGTATGTTTTTACTGTTATAAGGACTTTTTCTCTGGGCATTGCTATTGAATATGCCGTACGGCTTCAACGGGGCGATATTTTTCTAATATATAATCCGCCAATATTGTACGATGGCATTTGTTGATGTCCTTTTCAAAGCAGGTCAATGCGACCCTATGATATTGGTGAATCGATTCAAGTATATTTAGCTGAAAATCCTCAGTGTTTTTAAGATTATGGGAAATATAATGATCAAACAGCTCATTATAGTCTTCCTGTGTCTCCAGTCTTTTTCTTTTATCAGCATCGATGCCAAGCTGTCTTATGGAGATATACTTTATGCCAACTTCTTCACATATATACTGAAGCCTATTTTGCGAAAATCCGAACTTCATGCTCTGAGGGTTTTTACGAACGTCGATCAGGCACCTGATGTCATTGTTAATCAGTTTGTTGATGTACGCCTCTATGCTGACCCCCTCGTAACCGATCGTGGCCAGTGTTTTATCTTCGTAGACCGGCTTTGAATCATGCACCTGTTTCAATTCCTCTGTCGTAAGAATCCTTTCTTTGATGGCGCTGAATATCGCATAGTACGGTGCGCCGGTGTACACATAACGCATGAGCGTATCGATATCATTAAGCCGCTTAAACATGTCGGAAATGACAATTAATTTTCTCTGGTCATAATATTCGATCTGATTTTGATAATTATCTTCACAGGCTTTTGTAATTACGTCGTTGTTAATATGCAGAAGTCCCTGGGACTGCATGACTGAAATATCGCTTGCCGCGGTGAATGAATAGCACCCGTATTTATAGGGAATAAAATCGTACACCGGTTTGCCTTGCTCGCGAGTCAGCAGGAAGAGGTATTTCTGCATCTCCAGTCTGGAAATGCTCCTTTCGAAAGATTCGAGCAGGGCAAGTATGAGCTTTCTTCGATAGAACATGCGTATACCATGCATACTTAACGCATGTGTGTCAAGATATAAATCAGGCGAACCTCGTATGCTTCACTTTCCATTTTTCAAGAGAAATGAATACCCAGAATGAATATATGCCCAGCGTGATGATGCAGAGAAGAAGCCACTTGATCCAGAGCCCGAAAAGACCGAATGCCGAGCCATTGAACTGCAGCCTTCTGCCGTTAATCACCGTGTGATTGATTTTCCAGCCGTACACCATGCACAATGCCCATGGGAAACAGATGCCGAATGTGAGCAGTGTTATCAGAAACCCCAGAATGTTCCATCCGATAAATGACAGTAGACCGCCGTCGAAATATGATTCTCCCTTCGTGTTGTCGATGTTGATGCTTACGGTTCTTTGCTCGAGCATAGAGAGCCTCCTTGATTTGATTCCAAGCCCCCCTGTAGGGACGTAGCGCGCTACGTCCCTACAGGGGGGCTTATTCCTGTTTCAATCCACGCGCCCACGGTTCGACTGCGCTCACCAACCTCGCGGGGCGCGACATTCAACAGTAGAAATTTCAATGATCTATTAAACGCGCGATCTTCATGTTCTGGGCTGAGTAAATCTACAACAGTAGAAATTTCAATGAACCATTAAACCGAAAGACTCTCTCAGCGGAAGAAATAATCTACAACAGTAGAAATTTCAATGAACCATTAAACGAATAACTTTTCCCAGCCGCAGCTCCCCCGATCTACAACAGTAGAAATTTCAATGAACCATTAAACCTGGTGGAAGATCGGCTCATTATCTGCATATCTACAACAGTAGAAATTTCAATGAACCATTAAACACATCGTGAAAAGCCAGACGACGTTTTATTATCTACAACAGTAGAAATTTCAATGAACCATTAAACTGACAGTTTTAATGACAGTTTTAAAATATCTACAACAGTAGAAATTTCAATGAACCATTAAACATTAACTCCAAATACACAAGTGCTGTTTTATCTACAACAGTAGAAATTTCAATGAACCATTAAACCGCCGACCGGTTCAAGTTCGACGTGGTCATCTACAACAGTAGAAATTTCAATGAACCATTAAACTTTTATTTCGGCGCGCTATTCTCCCAAAATCTACAACAGTAGAAATTTCAATGAACCATTAAACGCGGTTAGCCTATATCGACCAGTTTAAATCTACAACAGTAGAAATTTCAATGAACCATTAAACCGAGTTTGACATCCTTCCATTCCCAATATCTACAACAGTAGAAATTTCAATGAACCATTAAACACAAAGAAGCCTACAAAGAACGGATGTCATCTACAACAGTAGAAATTTCAATGAACCATTAAACCTTAGCAGCCATGGCGCGGAAGGTGTATCTACAACAGTAGAAATTTCAATGAACCATTAAACTAATCCCCGGTGCTGGAACCACCAGATTAATCTACAACAGTAGAAATTTCAATGAACCATTAAACAAGCGATTCGGTGACTTGCACAACAAGTATCTACAACAGTAGAAATTTCAATGAACCATTAAACCGGCGCCGTGGTCGGTGGGGCCGTTGACTAATCTACAACAGTAGAAATTTCAATGAACCATTAAACAGATGGAGAGCATCGAAAGCGGCTGGCATATCTACAACAGTAGAAATTTCAATGAACCATTAAACCGAATAACCCTATGAGCAGGCGGCATCATCTACAACAGTAGAAATTTCAATGAACCATTAAACCTGTCCGGCGAGTAGGCGAACCCCTCGATCTACAACAGTAGAAATTTCAATGAACCATTAAACAGCGGCTGACACGCCTCCGGGCCTCGGATCTACAACAGTAGAAATTTCAATGAACCATTAAACAAAGCTACACAAGCTCAAAAATACTTACATATCTACAACAGTAGAAATTTCAATGAACCATTAAACGCAGAAAAAGAACGCGCAGCAGATACCGATCTACAACAGTAGAAATTTCAATGAACCATTAAACACGGAGCAACCGTTGCCGCTTACGGAAATCTACAACAGTAGAAATTTCAATGAACCATTAAACGGTTGAAATAATTAACAAAGGGTATCAGAATCTACAACAGTAGAAATTTCAATGAACCATTAAACAATTAATCGCAAGCTATACCAGGACATTGATCTACAACAGTAGAAATTTCAATGAACCATTAAACTTGATGCAGATAAAGGACTGGTCGAAATATCTACAACAGTAGAAATTTCAATGAACCATTAAACTGACAAAAGAAGTGAGCTGGCTTCGCGATCTACAACAGTAGAAATTTCAATGAACCATTAAACAATATTTCCCGCCGAATTCAAGCCCGACATCTACAACAGTAGAAATTTCAATGAACCATTAAACCATCCTTTAAGGTGAAGAAAAGCACCTATCTACAACAGTAGAAATTTCAATGAACCATTAAACTTAGAATTGCATGGGAAAATATTGAATATCTACAACAGTAGAAATTTCAATGAACCATTAAACAAAAAGCCGGGGTGACGATAACCGAGATTTTCTATCTACAACAGTAGAAATTTCAATGAACCATTAAACGGTGACTTCTGGAAAGAGCCAGAGACCAATCTACAACAGTAGAAATTTCAATGAACCATTAAACGGATGGAATGGATCGGGATCAATATTTATCTACAACAGTAGAAATTTCAATGAACCATTAAACTCACCCCTCGACGATGCTGGAACCGAATCTACAACAGTAGAAATTTCAATGAACCATTAAACAATCAAGAACCCGGACACCGACCTCTTATCTACAACAGTAGAAATTTCAATGAACCATTAAACGACCGGTGTTTCCGGCTCGACCGTGAAATCTACAACAGTAGAAATTTCAATGAACCATTAAACATTGGCTACGGAAAAGCAATCGAAAAGAATCTACAACAGTAGAAATTTCAATGAACCATTAAACTGTTTTCTCATATACTCAAAAAACTCATATCTACAACAGTAGAAATTTCAATGAACCATTAAACAATGTAGACCGCCCGGGTGAGAATATTATCTACAACAGTAGAAATTTCAATGAACCATTAAACACAGGAGACTGGCAAGAGGTTACAGTAACATCTACAACAGTAGAAATTTCAATGAACCATTAAACCTGGCGTTACCGCAGCGGTGCATGTAAATCTACAACAGTAGAAATTTCAATGAACCATTAAACAAAAATAATCCTCTTCTGTGTTGGAAACATCTACAACAGTAGAAATTTCAATGAACCATTAAACATATTCCGAGAACATGGCGTCTCTCGAATCTACAACAGTAGAAATTTCAATGAACCATTAAACCCGCGATTATTCAAGTACTGGCACATACATCTACAACAGTAGAAATTTCAATGAACCATTAAACTGTCAGCGAGCCATTTCCGGCGCTGTTTATCTACAACAGTAGAAATTTCAATGAACCATTAAACACCTGTGATCCTGGCCGGGATGCCATGATCTACAACAGTAGAAATTTCAATGAACCATTAAACCCCAAGTAACCACCTGGGTAGAGAACCGATCTACAACAGTAGAAATTTCAATGAACCATTAAACCCCTATGGGATGAGGAATCCGACCCGGATCTACAACAGTAGAAATTTCAATGAACCATTAAACGATGACAGAAGAACTGAATCGCGCCCTTATCTACAACAGTAGAAATTTCAATGAACCATTAAACACATGGAAGACAAAAAGTCAATCAATGATCTACAACAGTAGAAATTTCAATGAACCATTAAACGCGGTTTTTCTCGCCGCGTTATGCACCCGCATCTACAACAGTAGAAATTTCAATGAACCATTAAACTCTTGACAAAGTACGGCGCGGACATGATCATCTACAACAGTAGAAATTTCAATGAACCATTAAACGGTCAAAACGTCGTCCTTTCCACTCTCATCTACAACAGTAGAAATT
>JAKLIV010000057.1 GCA_022709405.1 Spirochaetota bacterium | reverse complement strand
CATAGCCTTTTACGGTGCTGACGAGGTTGGGAATCAGGTCGGCCCTTCTCTGCAGCGTTGCCTCAAGGTCTCCCCATGCGCCGAAAACCTCTTCTTCGAGCGCCTGCATGGTGTTGTATCCGCACGAGGTCAGAAGCGCTGCGGCCATAATCACGAACATGCCGAGTTTGAATCGTTTGCCTTTCATTATGTGTATCCTCCGGATTATCAGATTTATCCATATGTAATGTTTTCAGGCATGAGGTTTTTATTATCAAGCCAAAAAAATGCGAAGCCTGAATTTTCCAGACCCCCTCCCATCCTCCCCCTTAATAAGGGGGAGGTGACTGAGTGAAGCGAAGTCGGAGGGGGTTTAAAATTATTCACTCTGTCCCCGGTGAATCCATTGAAAAAAATTGATTGAAATTCCAGTAAAAAAAATGATAATCCCTGATATGATGTTCCTTTTCAACACCAAGACAGCGCTCATGACGGCCGCAGCCTGCATTGTTCTGGCGGCGCAACCCGTGGCGTCATTCGATCAATCCCTGCTGATGGGCGAATGGCGCAAATACGATCCCGAAGGAACCTACCTCCTGTACGAGAAATATATCTTCAGGGAAAACGGCGAGGCCCTTTACGGCGAACAGTTCATTGACGGCCAGGAACTGAACATTGAAGCAAGGGATTTCAGGCTATCGGGCGACATCCTGATCATCGGGATGAAAAAAATGATCGGCAAGGGGAAGGAATACTACAGATACAAAATCATCAGCCTGACCGGAGAGGAAATGGTGCTCAGGCTTCTTTCGAAGCTTTATCAGTCCGAACCGGAAAGATGGGTCAGGCCGCACCGGGCCCCGCAGACTGCCCCGGCAACAACAAAATGATATTTTGGGGACAGGGCGGTTTATAAGTTGATTTTCAGTTCCCGGGCTGATATGTCTGGTCTTTCACGAAAAAATCCCGGGAGGATACAATGGACATTGAAACATACAAGAAAGTCGGTGAAATAATCCGCATCGTGCGGATGGCCCAGCAGGTCGAGGAACTCGCGTGCCTTCACGTTGAAAAACTGCTCGCGGACTGCCTGGAAATCGGCGGCGTCGGGATTGACGAGCCCTACGATTTCGGGCCGCTACCGGCCCTGAAGGACGACGGGATAGAAAAAATCGAGGTGGCCCGGCAGCAGGATAAAAAAGTCATGATGCTGTTTCACGACAAAGCCGGGAAAGGGCAGCGCATAGCGGTCAGTTCCATGGGGGTGCTCGACAATGTGATGCACCTGTTCAACCATCTTTCAAACCGGATACTGGAGAACCTGTCGCCGGAAATAAAACAGGCGATGGATGACGCGCAGAAACAGAAAGAGCCCCCGAAATCATGAAAAAACCGGGCAAATTAATCGGTTGACAATCCGTAGAACAGGACGAGCAGTGATTTATTCAGGAAACGATTCATGAAAAACACTCCTTTTATTGCAATCCTTCTCCTGTTCGCCGCGGCGGTCTTTATCCTGTCATGCGGCGATGACGTGAAAAATCCGGCGGTAGACGGAAACGGACCCGATGAGGGATACTCGCTCGGGACCGGCCCGTCGCCTGATGATACCGGCGATGAATACGATTACCTGTCGCTCGTTTCATACGGCGATCCCGGATCCGGCACAGAAGCTGGCGCTGACACTCTCCCTATCAAAGGGAAAAAATTCACCTACACGCTCTCCTGGTCGGCCAACCGTGAAAAGGCCGTGAACAGCCCCGGCGGCGGATATATCATCTACATCAGCTCCAGAAAAAACTGCCCTCCGGAAAAAGCAGCCAGACAGAAGGTTCCCTGCACATCAGGCGACCGGGCCCCCACACAGGCCGATATATCCCTGGCGCCCGGGACATGGTACATAAAAATAGCCGGCTACTCCGCGTTTAACGGAGGCACCGAAGGGGTCCCTTCGGATGAAATCGCCGTTCACGCCGGAGAGGAATAAACATGGGGATAAGCAATAAAACGCGCCGCATGAAGCTTCTCGTTTCGCTGCCGCTCGTCGCCGTTATGCTCATCGCGGGGATCCGGGCCGCGCAGCTTTCACTGATCAGCTCGAAAGCGCTCATGAATCATGCGGAGGGCGAAATACTGGTCATGTTCAGGCAGGGCGCGACCCTCAAGAAAAAAATGGCGCTTATGGTGAGGATCGGCGGCCAAGAATACCAGGACCTCTCGTTCAGGAGCATGACCCGGGTCGTGCTCGAAAAGGGCCGCTCGATTCCCGAGGCGCTCGAACTGTGCAGAAAAAGCAAATCCGTCGCATACGCCCAGATGAACTATATATACCGGGCACAGTCAGTCCCGAACGATCCGCAGTACGCCATGCAGTTCGCCGCCATCCAGCACGACCTCGATCAAGCCGAAAACGGGGAACACCCTTATAATCCGCCTGTTGAAAAGGCCGACCTCGAACAGGCATGGGACATCATCAGGGACTGCGGCGACATCACGGTCGCTGTCGCCGATACCGGAATAAACTATCTTCACCAGGACCTCAGGGAGAACATGTGGGACGGCTCCGGCGCGGGGTTCAGCCTCCACGGGTACGATTTCGTCGACGACGACGACAACCCCATGGACATGAACGGCCACGGCACCGGCATGGCGGGCGTAATCGGCGCAGCAGGGAACAACGGGACCGGCCTGGCGGGCGTCTGCTGGGAGATAAACCTCATGGCGGTCAGGGTCCTCGACGAATCCGGAAAGGGAACGACCGCTGACATAGTCCAGGGAATAACCTTCGCGGCAGACAACGGCGCGAACATCATAACCATGGGTTTCGGCGCCGAAATTCCCGGCGACCGGGCCATGGCCGAGGCGCTTGACCTTGCGCTCGAAAACGACATCGTCGCGGTAGCGGCCGCCGGGAACGGCGACCAGGACGGCACGGGACGCAACATCGACAGGGGAGGACCGGACGGCGACGCGGTCACGTCATTCTATCCCTGCGCGTTCAGGCACGAGAACATCGTGTGCGCCGCGTCCCTTGACGAAGACGGAGCGTTCTCGAAATTCTCGAACTACGGCCGCGCAAGCGTCGATGTGGCGGCGCAGGGATCGGGCCTTTACACAACCCTCGCCGGGGAGCATGAAACAATCGCCGACGACATGGAGTCGCAGTGGGTCATGAACGGCGGATGGAGCAGCGACACCGTGGACCTCGGATTCGGCTCGTTCAGGATGCTCATGAACCCCGAGACATGGGACGAAGGCAAATACGCTGACGGAGTCGACGACAGGGCGTACAAAATATTCAACCTTTCGGGATACGATTCTGCGGTCGTGAGCTTTTACGGCTTCGTCAATACCGAAACGGGTAACGACCGCCTGAACATAATGGTCAACCCGGCCGGGACCGACCCTTTTTCGGAAGGAACCCGGCTCGATTCGATCACAGGAAAAACCGGCGACAGCGCCTTCCTCTTCTCATACGGATTGTCCGGCCTCATGTCCCAATCGAGCGTGATCGGCATGCAGTTCATTTCGGATGAAAAGGGGGCGGATTCGGGAATCGGGATTTTCCGTTTCGAAATATCGGGACTCAGACTCGGCCCGGACAGCTACGGCGCCATGGAAGCGGGCACGTCCCAGGCTGCAGCATATCTTGCCGGCGTCGCGGCGATGGTGCGGTCCCTGAATCCCGAATACGGCGCCCGGGACACGATACGGGCGCTGCTCGGCGGAGGAAACGCGAACCCGGACCTCGAGAAAAAGACGTCTTCAGGAAAGGAGTCCGATATCTACGGGTCGCTTCTATTTATCGACAAGCCGGCGGGGCTTGCGGCAACGAGAAAGAAATGATTTGATCCACTTGACATTTTTTCTGAAAGGCGTATACTGTGACATAATCCAAACGCAGAACCGGGCCCTGTTCGTGAACGCATAAACCCGGTTTTTTCGGTCAAGTCGCAAGAAAAAATGGACGAAGCGGATGATTAATTGTATAATTGAACGAACGACCATGGAAACAATTGAACGTCCCGCATTAAGCGATTTTGTAAAATCGGTTGGCATTTCCGGAAATGACGATCTCGAATCGATTGTTCTCAGCATCTGGGAGGATTACAACGCGATCTACTGGGGCATCCGCAACCGGACAATCAACTTTTCCTTCAACAGCGGCCTTTTCCGCGATGTAATCGGTGAGACCATCACCGACCAGGAATGCCTGCTCATGAGCGAGCACCTCAGGCAGGAGATCATCGAACATCCATCCCGGATGGCCTCCTTTACCAAGTTTCTCTGCATGGGCGTCATATCAATGAACGGCAATTGAGCCGGTCACCGCTTTTTACCGAAAAAATTTCAATTTTTTTCTTGCGAAATACCATCGGGAGTATACATTTATATCTAGATTGACCAGGGAGGGAAATCATGAAACTGGAAGCATTGAATCTCATCAAGGAAAAGGCCGTTCCCAGAAGCGCTCTCGACAACTCGATAAACTATACGAACTCCAAAACAACCGAAAAACCGAAACCCGACGTGCTTCAAACAATCAGGGAAGAAAACAAGGGAGCGAAACTCGACACCAAAGCCTGACGGCCCCTGTACAATGTACGCCTTTGAAATAATCGCCGAAAGAAGAATAAAAGAAGCCATGGACCGGGGGGAATTCGACAACCTCCCGGGAAAAGGGAAGCCCCTGCCCCCTGACGGTCTGGACAATCTCCCGCCAGACATGAGGATGGCTTATATAGTACTGAAAAACGCCAATGTTCTTCCAGAGGAAGTCGAGCTCAGGAGAAATATCGGCTCGATCCAGCACCTTCTCAGGTTATGCCATGACGACGAAGAAAGGACTCATCTGAGAAAGAAGCTGACAATCGATCAGCTCCGCTATAACATGCTTGTCGAAAAAAGGGCCGGCAGGATCGTCGATCACGATTACCATTACAAAATCATGGAAAAACTCGGCTCGTAAACCGGATCCGCCGGCGGCCTTCAAATTAAAGAAACAGGATAAAATATCCGCATGATTTACCTTGCCGGGCCGCTCTTCACCGCGGCCGAACGACAGTTCAACGCACAGCTCGCCGCGGCGCTGCAACAAAGACTCGGAGAGGAAGTGTTTCTTCCCCAGGAGAGATGCTCTTCGTGCGTTTCCAGCAGAGAGATATTCGCCTGCTGCAGGGACGGCATTGACCGGTCGAAGTTACTCATGGCGGTTCTCGACGGGCCTGATGCGGATTCGGGAACCTGCTTCGAGGCCGGCTATGCGCACGCGAAAGGAATTCCCGTGATCGGCATCCGGACCGATTTCAGGCAGAGCTGCGACGACGGGGGCCTCAACCTGATGCTTTCCCAGAGCTGCATGGAGGTCGTTGCCGTGTCATCGCTTGACAGCATCGACTGTGTACGTGATATAGTCGACGCGATTGAAAAAATCCGCCGCTCATTCAAGGCTGATCGGTAGAAATCCCGCCATCCCCTGGGATAAAAAACCCCGCTCCGGAAATCACCGCCGGAATCAAAATTTTTTATACTGTTATGTCCCTTCATCGCGATTTTCACGCGCTGCAATCCGATTAATTATTATCAAAGCAATCAACCGGAGAGCCGAACATGACCGAGACACTCATAGCGATCAGTATAATCTGTTTTTTCACCGGAATGTACTGGTCCGCCCGGACCATACGGCCCTGATCGAAGAGCCAGACCATGAAGAACACCGAAAGCGTTTCAGGCGGGCTGCTGCGCCTTGCCAAGTATGAAATATTCCGCGATAAAAAAAGGGAACTGATCGATTATATCGGGGAGCAGCTGCGCATCTGGGGCTCATACCAGGATATTCCCGAGGACATCGCGGGATTCATCGACAGGCAGTTCGTCACGCTGGGCATATTCGGAAAAAAAATCGACGCAATCTCCATCGAGGAAGGCCTTGCCCTCGGCAGGGACAATGAGAATCCCCCGCTTCAGCATTGATTGCCAGTCCGCCCTCAACATTTCGAAAAGTTTCAAGCAGCGATTTTTCCAAAAAAGCATTTGACATTACACCTTTTGTGCAATATATTACACTAATATTGATAATCAAAAAGGTGTAATATGGATAATCCGTTTGTATTCTCCGGGATCGTTACCGGGAAAAAATTTTGCAACAGGGCCGGGGAACAGGATGACCTGATAAACTATATCAACGCCTCGCAAAACGTTTTGCTCTTCTCGAACAGAAGGACGGGAAAAACTTCATTGCTGCACCAGGTTTTCTCACGGCTGGGAAAAGATATCGGCAGGATGTATGTTGATTTATACGGAACGGTAACGGAACAGGATTTTATATTATCCGTGATGAAAAATATCGGACAGCTGGAATCAAGGATCGATAGACTTATAAAAATAACCAGAGAAATTTTTACCTCTGCAAATATTTCACTCTCAGTCGATCCCGTGACCGGCTTGCCTTCTCTGTCTCCGGTATTCACCGCCAAAAGCAAGAACCTCATGCTCGATAATGTGATGGCGCTCCTGGATACTTATTCAAAAAAGAAGAAAACAGTCGTCGTACTTGACGAGTTCCAGGAAATAGAAAACTATTCAAAAGGCGACTTCGAAAAAAAACTGCGCAGCATCATCCAGCACCACAATAATATATCGTATATCTTCGCGGGAAGCAAACAGCATATCCTTGACCGGATGTTTCATTCGACCGGAAGGGCCTTTTACCGGCTTGCTGAAAGTTATCCTTTACCGGAAATCGATGAAATCTCATACCTCAAATGGATCAGGGGAAATTTTGGTTCAAAAAACACCATCCCGGACAGTACGATACTGGATATAATAACTATCTGTGAAAAACATCCGATGTATATTCAGCAATTCTGTTATCATCTGTGGGAGAAAAAGCCGGGCTCGGGTGATGTCATCAATGAGATATTGTCCCTGATTATAAGCAGAAACGAAAATGAATTCATGTCGCTCTGGGACAACCTGACTTCGAATCAGAGAAAAGCGCTCAAGCTGATAGCGGCGAACCGGGGAGTTGACCTGTATTCAGCAGGCTCTTTGTCCAGTGTCGGATTCACCTCCCCCTCGCAGGTAACAAAATCGATTGAAGCTTTAATGACAAAGGAAATAATCTCAAAAAACGGCAAGTACGTCATACAAGATGTCATGTTTAAACAATGGCTATTAAGACTGTAAAGCAAGAAATCAAATTTTTGTATTGACTACCTGAAGCACAGGGAGATGATTCTGGCATCGGTACCGATCAAGCGTCTCCGCAGAAAAACAATGGCTGCCCTAAAAAAACAAATCATCACCGCGATCAGCCTGATAATGCTCGCACCGCACGCCTGGGCCGAGACTCCATCACAAATCCTTACCGGACTGATCGGGCGCGCGGCGCAGAGCGCATCCGGAATAGATGCGGACCGACTCACGGTCCTGTTGAAACAGGGGAAGAATGCGCAGACAAACCGCTCCTTCGCAGTATATCTCGGAAGACGCATTGCCGGGATCATCTCCATGGAGAAAAACGCTTCCGCTCCGATAACCGTGTCTGTCGCAGAAATCCCCGCCGCCGAGTTCAGCGCACTCTCGTCGAAGCATTTAGGCGACGGGCCCGGAAAGTGGCTGATGAAAAAAATGCCCGGCCCCGCGTGCGCGCTCATCTCATGCAGTAAAAGCCGGAAAAACATCGGCCTCAGAATCCGTATCATCGACGTATCCGGGGAAAGTATCGTCTTCGACGACCGCGCTGATTTCAGGCTCAAACCGAGACTGGAGCCGCTCTTCGACCCGGGCCTGGCGGCAGCCGAAATCGAGGAGATTATCGCGGATGACCTGTGTGCGGACATGAAAAACGGAATAAGCAGGGCCCTCCGATCAGGCGGTGAAGACGTCAGCAATGCGCTTGCCCTGGCCCGAAGCGTGGACCCGTTCGCACGCTGCGGAAGCATCCATTCGCTCGTCATCGACTGCCTCCTGAGGATGAAAATCACGGACGAGGAATATCGGCGATTCGTCATCCGCTCGCTCGGGGAATCCCGGACGGCCCGCCCGGACGAAATAAAGGGCCTCATGGTCATGGACATGGTGCGCTTTCTGTCATCGGACGGCGCTGTCGACGACGAGGAATTTGAGGCCGGGCTCACGGCGCTTGCCGGCCTCGAACCGGGCGAGTTCCCTCAAGCCTGCATACAGGAGCTCATCTTCACCGGGGAGGGAGAACCGTCCGATTCCCGGGTAATTGAAAGGATAGACCGATATTTTTCGGCAACTTCGGCGGCGTGCGCTTCGGGCGCGGCGCCCGATCAGCGCTTCGACGACATGGTGCAGGCCATCTCCTCTGCACCGCCCTGCAGGGCGGGCACTACCGGGCTGCTGCGCTGTTTCGAGGCCTACGGCGGTCCGGATGATACAAAATATGCCAGAACCCACTACCAGACGCTCAGGCGGGCCTGCCTGGCAGAGGAAGATCCAGTCAGGATGGTTTCACTGCTGAAGATCGCGTACCGGCAATTTTTTCCGGGAAAAGAGATCAAAACCGGGAACCTGCCCGATTTCATCTCTCTTCTCGATGAATGCACCGCCGAACTTCAGCAGCATGGTCTTGCGGCAGTCATCGGCGAATTGGGGATTGGACTTTCCGAATCATTTCCGGCTCTGGCGGATAAAAATGAAAGAAAAAAAGCCGCCCTGTTCTGCATGCGCCACGGAATTCCCTGCCCGGGAATTGTCCCCTCAGAGCAGGACATCGTATCGCTCCTGTCCTCCACGGACGAAGACGACGCCTCCGACGGGATCGATTACGCGCTGGCCCTTCCGGCAAATACCGCCGAGGTCGAATCCGCAATCGCGCTCATGATGAAAAACAGTGAAACAAAGGCGGCGCACGGTTCGACCGCGCTTCTCGAAAAGGCGGTGACCTTTTGCACGGTCAGACGATGCGCCGGACCGGAGACGATCTCGATCATGATATCCTTGCTGGGAAGCCCGCTTCCGGGAATCTGCCACCGCGCAGCCGAGGCCCTTGAAGCGGCCGGCGGCAACGCGGTTCCCATGCTTGCATCGAACGCCATGCAGAAGGACGACTTTTCGGCCCTGCTTTCAATTATTGTCCTGAAAAGAATTGAACCTTCTTCTGAAAAAATTTCTTCCATGCTGCAGAGCAAAGCAGCGTCGACCCGGAACCGCTGGATCGCGGCCGAAGTCCGGGACATGCCCGAAAAAAACCCGTAATATGCTTGAAAAAAATCGCCTGTTGCTGTTAAATCCCGCATATCCTTTCCGATAATTAAATTGAGCGTCCGTTCGGCGCGGATGCGCCCACTTTTTTCCCCGGAGGATTCACAATGAAAAAAGCACTCTATGCGTTAGTCGTTATTGCCGTTATCGCCACAATGGGCGCGAAAAAGCAGAACGAGGAATTCTCGGAATACAGCCCGACGATATCAGCCGACGGCAACACGATGATTTACCAGTCGGACATCCTTGAAAAAAACAGCTACAAGATATTCATGCGCCAGAAGACCATGGACGGATGGACCAAGCCGACGCTGCTCGACAGGGTCTGCTCCAGGGAGGACGACGGAGGCCCTTTCATCACCTATGACCAGAACCACCTGATCATATCGTCGACGCGCAAGGGAGGGATCGGCGATGTCGATCTGTGGATATCGACCCGCCATGGCCAGACATGGTCGGAGCCGGTAAACATGGGAGCGCCGGTCAACTCGGCCGGATACGACGGGTTCGCCTCGCTCTCACCGGACGGGAACAGCCTGTATTTCGTGAGGGAATGCCCGGAAAAGACAAAGAGCAAGGGTGACAAATTCGGTATATTCTTCTCGACGCGCGAAGATGAGGATTCTCCCTGGTCCGAGCCCAAAAAAATGCCGGAGCCGATCAACTCGGCATACAGCGAATTCGGGCCGGTCATACTCGCAGACAATATAACGCTTATATTCAGTTCGACGCGGCCGGGAGGTTTCGGCAGCTATGACCTGTACAAGGTCGAGAAGCAGCAGGACGGATCGTGGACAAAACCCGTGAACCTGGGGGATTTCATCAACACCGCCTTCGAGGACAAGCTCATAACCATACCCGCATCCGGCGACAAGCTGTATTACGCCAAGGCCCTTTCCGGGGAAAAAGACATCTACCGCATCCAGTCCATACCGATCCCGGAAAAGCTCCAGCAGTCGAAGGTCCTCACGTTTTCGGGAGCGGTCATGGACGAAAAAAACAACGATAAAAAGCTCTTCGCCGAGATATCGATCACCGACGTCGACAAAGACACCCGGCCCATAAAAATAATGAGCAACAAGGACGACGGCAAGTTCATGGTGATCCTGAACAAGGGTCGCGTTTACGACGTCGCGGTCAAGAGCAAGGGCTACACATTCTACTCGACGCAGATCGACCTCAAGAACCTCGAGTATTACAAGGAGATGCAGCAGGACATCCTTCTCGAGCCTCTCGAAATCGGGGCGAAGATCATCCTGAACAACATGTTCTTCGAGAAGATGAGCTACAAGATCCTTCCTGAATCGAAGTATGAGCTGCGCAGGATCGTCGCCATGATGAAAGAAAATCCGACCATGAAGCTCGAGATCAGCGGGCACACCGACAGCAGGGGAACGAGAAACTACAACAACAGCCTTTCAGAGGACAGGGCCCTCGCAGTCGTCGAATACCTCACCGACATGGGCGTGCCCAGGAACCGCTTCAAGGCGCGGGGATTCGGCCCCGACAAGCCCATAGCCGACAACGATACCGAAGAAGGCCGCAGAAAAAACCGCAGGGTCGAAATCAATATAATCGAGAATTGACCAGACGCTCATGCATGGCCGCGCGCGAAATATTACTGCGCGCGGCCTGATTCATTTTTTCAGGCTTTTTGCAGCCTCCTTGATTTTCGCCCGGATATCCTCATCACTGCTCTCGAACAGAAGGGCGTTTTTCTTCCAGTCGGCGGAGTCCCGGTAATACTGCGTTGCCATCCCGACCCCTTCATAGACCGGCAAAGACATCTCGACGCCGTCTTTCAGTGTCACATTCATCTCCCGATTGTCCTGGCCCTGGACCGCGAAAACCACCGAGTTCTGGATAATCCGCCTGAACAGATCGTTCTGTTCGATATACGGGTAGACAAGAACCTTTTCCATGGCGACCGAGAACCTGTTCTTCCGGTCAATGTCCTGGCCCGATGCCGCGGGAAAATTTCCCTCGTAAAAATGGAATCCCAGCCTGAGAGGCTCTCCCCCGGCGGGTGAAACATAATCGAGCGGCACCGAATAACGGCCCTTCTCCTTGATCCTGAAATGCGCCCCTATCGAATCATTAACCGTGACCGCGACCCCGTACGGTTTGTACGGACCGGCGAACACTATCTGGGACACATACATGTCGAGCATGGGCGATTTTCCTTCGGCCTTGAACGGCACGAGCATTTCGGCCCTGGCGCCGTCGGTCCGGGTCATGGACTCCTCAGGGGAAAGCCATCCGGACCCGATGTAATCCTTCGCGTTGCCCGACACTCCGAATGTCACGGAGAGCGGATCATCGGTCGGCGGACACTGGTTGTAAAACCGGAACAGCCTGCCCGAAAACAGTTTTATCACGCACTTGCCCGGGTAAACCAGATATACCGTCCTCTCGGCGCGGTCGACCGTGAACTGGGCGACGTTGCTCAGGGCGATCACCTGGCCTGATTTCAGATATTGCCGGACTATATTCAGGATGAAATTAATCGAAAAGAGATTCACACTGAACTGGCTCATGACGGCGAAATCCCGCTCGATTCTGGCCTTTTCTGCCGGATCGGCCGGTTCGGGATACTTTTTTTTACGCGCATTGATAATCGCATCGAGGTCTTCGCTCGCCGGCGGCGCTGATTTCCGGTATCCCTTCACCGCGGGAGACGGATCGCATACAACGCCGTCGACGACGCCGCTTACCCTGTAATAATACACGACTGCCGGATCTCCGGCCCTGTCGGTGAACTCAGTCGAAGACGTCTCGCCGGCAATCTCGCGCGGGCCATCGATCAGCCGCGAGCGCGTGACTATGGAAGAGACTCCCGACGCCGGGCTTTCCCATGAAATCGTCACGCCATCGGGCGGATTCGAAGCGGCGGCCTTCACTCCCGTGATCCCGGGAATCCGGCCCTGCAGGAAAAGCGCGGTCCTGCCGGCAAGGGTTGCCGCGAGTTTTCCGGCCTCATCCGGCAGCATGCCGTAGTCTTCGCTCACATAGACGAAACGCCGGTCCGGAACCGAATACAGGCACACCCGCACCAGGCACATCGTTACAGCGGCCGCGCCCCGTGCAGCGCCGGCATCGGCCGTTTTGCCGTTTACCGGAATGATTTCCGCGGCGAGCGCATGAGACCCGGTAATCGCGGACGAGGCGAAAATTTCAGAATCCGGCGTGCCCGCGTATGAATGAGCGCCCGCGTCGAACGCGATATCGTCCCGGACGACCGTATCGAGGCCTTTCCCTGCAAGCGCGGCCGACAGCGATGCGCGAAAATCTCCGGCGCACTGAAGTTCACCGGCCGGAGCAAGCAGAGGCAGGACCGTAATGGAGGCCCTGTTCCGGTCCTGGGTAAAACCCCGGCCCGCAAGGGCGATGCATATCGAAACGATAAATATAAGGCTCGATCTTTTCATCCTGCCACCTCTGTTTTGTCATGGAATCGGGAGGTTCAGCGGCCGCGCCCGGCTTCACTGCTGAAGGGTCCCCGCCAACTTGAGCAACATACACTTCGACCCGGGCTTAACAAGTATTTTTTTTGGATAGCACCGAATTATTGTTGGAAACAGCGGCCCGAAAACCGCCGATATAATAGCCAGCCGGGCGCAAATCGCACGATCCGCGAGGTTTAAATGCAAATTCCCTTCCACAGGCCGTACATCACCGAAGACGAAATCGAGGCGGTCGCCGATTCGATGAGAAAAGGCTGGCTCACGATGGGCGAAAAAACCATCGCCTTCGAAAAGCTTTTCAGCGAGTACCTCGGCGCGAAAAACAGCGTGGCCGTGAATTCAGGCACCGCGGCCCTTCACCTGGCACTGTGCTGCATCGGCCTCGCACCGGACGAGGAAGTGATCGTTCCCGCTACCACGTTCACGGCGACGGCGGAGGTGGTCCGCTATTTCGGCGCGTTGCCGGTCATGGCCGATATCGACCGCGGTACGCACCTCGTCTCACCGGATGAAATCGAAAGAAAAATCACGCCGCGCACCAGGGCGATCATTCCCGTGCACTACGCAGGCCAGCCCGCGGACATGGACGAGATTCTCGCGCTCGCACGGGCCCGCGGCATCACCGTGATAGAGGACGCGGCGCATTCACTCCCTGCCCTGTACCGGGGAAAGGCCGTGGGAACACTGGGAGACATCACCTGCTTCAGCTTCTACGCGACAAAGACCCTGTGCACCGGCGAAGGCGGCATGGCGGCCACCGAGGACGACGGATGGGCCGCGAAAATGAGGACGCTCAGGCTCCACGGGATATCACGTGACGCGTGGAAGAGATACACCGCCGCAGGGACCTGGAAATACGACGTGGAATACGCAGGATTCAAGTACAACATGACCGACATCAACGCGGCCATGGGAATCGCGCAGCTCAAAAAAATCGACGCGATGCAGTCCATGCGCGAAAAAATCGCGGGCATGTATGACCGCGCATTCGGCGGGCTCGAAGAGCTGATCCCCTACAACGTCAGGGAAGACCGTACGTGCTCATGGCACCTGTATCCCCTGAAGCTGAACATCGAAGCGCTGAAAATCGGCAGGGACGAATTCATAGAAGCGCTCAAGGAGAAAGGCGTCGGCACCAGCGTGCACTTCATCCCCCTGTATCGGTTCACCTACTACCGCGATCTCGGGTTCAGGCGGGAGGATTATCCTGAAAGCGAATGGGTCTTCGAACGCTCGCTGTCGCTGCCCATCTTCCCGGGCATGACCGATGGCGAGACCGACTATGTGATCGAATCCGTCATTGACCTGGTGAAAAAACACCGAAGATAAACGGCCGCCTGGGCCGCCTACAGTTTTTCAATCACATCGAGAAAGGCCGGCATGGGATGCGCGCCTTCAAGCGAATGCGTTTCGTTGATTATGATCCTCGGCACTCCCTGCACGCCGTATTTCTGCGCGAGGTGGATGAAGGTCGTGCTCTCGACCATGTCGGCCCTGATATTCCTGTTCTCGAGTGCGAGACGGTGCGCCGTGCTCACAGCCGGCGGGCAGTACGGGCAGGTGAGCGAAATGAATACCTGGATATGCACGTCCTTTTTCACCGCGGCAACCCTCTGAGCAAGCGCGTCGGGAAGCGGCTCCCTGCGCCCTGACGTCTCTATCAGCGCCTGGATGAACGAGTTGATCTCGTATCCGCCCGGAATCCCGTAGAACCTGATGCCGGTGTCGGACCGGTCTTTGTCGAGCAGCGCGATCGCCGGCACCTTGTCGATTTTCCACGGTTCGAGTTTCTGCCTGTCTTTCACGAAATCGTATACCTCGAGGCCGATGTTCGGGTTTAACGCTGCAATCTCGTCGACGAATGAATGGGTGTCCCTGCAGGTATTGCACTCGAATTCCTGCGTGGCGTACACTATGGTGACTTTATCCCTGATGTTTTTGAGAATGTCAGAGAGCTGATTTTTTACCTTGTCATCGAATAGCGGCATGGCGGCCTCCTCCGGTGTAGTATTGTTTTTTCAGCGCGCGGCGTCCCTGAGCAGATACTCGCACGCGGAAAGAGCGGCCTTGGCCCCCTCCCCTCCGGCAATGATGATCTGCTTGAAGGGAACGCTCGTCACGTCCCCGGCCGCGAATATGCCGGGAGCGCTCGTTTTACACGCGCAGTCAATGAGTATCTCGCCCGCATCATTGAGGTCGACCACTCCCCTGAATGGCGACGTATTGGGGACAAGGCCGATCTCGATGAAGATGCCGTCAGCGGCAATCTCGCGCCTGACGCCTGTTTTACGGTCGGCTGCCGATACGGCCCGGACCGCTGAATCACCGGTGATCGCCTTGATTTCATGGCCGAGCAGGATTTCAACATTGCCGAACCGGCCGAGACCGTCGACCAGCACCCTGTCGGCCGTAAGGTTATCGAGAAACTGGACCAGAATAACCTTTCGTGCAATCTTCGCCAGGTCTATCGCGGCCTCCACGCCGGAATTTCCGCCGCCGGCGACGATGACGTCTTTGCCTGCGAAAAACGGCGCGTCGCAGGTCGCGCAGTAGGCCACTCCCTTTCCGAGAAACTCGTCCTCGCCCGGCACGTCGAGCTTTCTCCAGGATTTTCCGGTGGCGACGATTATGGTCCGCGCGCTGAATGTCCTGCCGTCATCGAGCGCGATTTTCTTCACCGCGCCCTGTTCAACCGAGCGGACCCCGGGGCCTTCCTCGTATGCGATCCCGAACTGCAGGACCTGTTCCCTGAACTTCTCGGCGAGCTCCATGCCGTTGATATAGCGGTAGCCCATGTAATTTTCGATGCCCGAGGTTTCGGCGACCTGGCCCCCGACGCGCTTGACGATCATGGCGGTCGAGACCCCCTTGCGCATGCAGTACACGGCGGCAGTGAGCCCCGCAGGGCCGCCGCCCAGTATCATCACATCGTAAACGGTTTTCCCGTCAAGGGGCATGAATTTCTGCTCTGCGGCAAATGCCCCTGCCGAAAGGTTGAATTCCATGAAAAACGATCTCCTCACAAGAATCGTGCCCGCTGCGCCGAGGTATGACAGCACACCGTGCGTCATGCAGGCATATGAAAATTTTATACCCTACACCGGGCAAATCAAGAAAAATTTTTCAAGTACGCGAAGTGAAAAAACGCCGCTCAGGCATCCGGCGCCAGTGTGATCCTGTCGAGCTCGGCGGCCTCTTTGATGATGGCCTGCCTGACCATCTCCGACGTTTCTTCGACCGACAGCGACGCGAAGCGCTCATAGGGGATTTCATCCATGACCCTGATGATGATGTTCTGGTAACCGTGGAAATTCATGCTGTACTTCGGCAGCGCCTTGTTGGTGCCGCTGACCGCGATCGGAAGTATTGGGACCTTCATCTTGTGGGCGAGGATGAATGCGCCGGGTTTGAATGCCTTTACCTTTCCGTCGAAGGACCGCGTGCCCTCGGGAAAGAAGAAGACGGAACTGCCCTCTGACAGGCGCTGCTCTGCATCGCGCATCATTTTTGCGACGCTCTCCTTGTCGCCGCGCACGAGCTGCACGTACTGGTTCAGGATCATATTCCACCCGATCAGCGGAACTTTGAATATCTCGACCTTGGAGACCCATTTGTAATGGAAATAAAGCCTGAAGGCCACGAGGATATCGAGCTGGGACTGGTGGTTCATCACGACGACATAGGTCGCGTTTTTCCTGACTTTTTCGCGGCCTTCAACCTTTATTCTCCAGGGCGGCATGATATAGGTATACAGCGACGCCCAGAAACAGGTGTACAGATGCAGAAAGCGCAGCCTCCTGTCAAAGGGATAGGTCGTGAAACGTATCAGCAGGGCGCCAAGATAAAACGGAACCGATGTGATTGCGACAAAAGTAAGAAACATGGAAGCGAAAATACGGTTGATCATGGCCGGACCTCGTTGTACAATATTCCATAGAATTTTTCGATTCAATTACATGTAACGCCATGTCGATTGCGCATAGATTAACCCGATACCGTCTGAAATGGCAAGAAAAATTGCGGTGCGGCAGGCAGAATTTTTTATGGCTCATTACCGGCGTACACGAGAAGACCCACTTCTGATGAATATGGCGCAGCCGAAATGGTTGCAAAAAAATATTTTTTCCTGAAAACAATCTGATGAAAATATCGCATGCCGGGTATCCCTGAATCCGGATACCATTGCTGAAGGAATAATCCGACTCGAGGGAGGCCCTTTCTATGAAGACCCGTTTACCGAAGCGCATATTGATTTTGCTGCTCATGATTTTCGCCTCATCCCTTTTTTCCGGGCCCGCTCACCCATGGTCTGACAGAGCACACGCCCAGGAACAAGGCATCCCGAAACTGATCGAGACCTTCACCCTTGACAAGAACCATCCCCGCCGTGAGTTCTACAACGGCAGGCTCAGGATCGAGCTCGTGTCATCAATGACAGGCGACTATAAAAAATCGGTGGAGGTCAGAATATCCTCAGACATGCTCAGAGCAGAATACGGGGACGAATGGCAGCCTCATTATTTTCTTGAAATGACGAAATATTACATCGGGGACCCTGTGTCGGGCAGCCCGTTCAAGTGCTTTGAGGGATGGATATACTACAAAAATTCGTCTGAAGGCAGCGTTACGCTCGAGCTGCGGGCAGGGGTCCAGCCCGTGGATTCGGCCTCATACAGGTTCGACCTCTTTTTCATGGAAAACTGGAAATACCTCGTCATGGCTGTCGCGGTGTTCGGGCTGTGCATTGTCCTGTATTATTTCACCCCATTCATATGGAGCTTTATCAGAATCCAGATCCAGGCGCGCGCCCATGCGCGTTCGACCGGATTCGGATCATCCAGCATCGCCGTATATATCCTGAAAAGGCTCCCGCTCGCAGGGTGCCTGTACTTCTTCATAAATCTCCCCTTCGACTATGGCTGGGCCGGAATGTTCATGGCGATCCTCATAACGGTAGCGGTTCATTTCTATTTCAAACTATACAACAAAAAACAGCTTGAGATCTACGCACGCCTCAAGCACTTCAACCCCGAAGGCGGACCTCGATCAGGAGCTTATACCGGAGAGATAAAGGGTATGCCGATCCTGCTCTCGGTGGGCGGAATTTTCGTGTCCGAGCCCGGGGATGTCCGGGAAAGCGCTTTTGCGCATATTTCATACCTGCTCATCAGGGTCTCGCTGAGAAATCCGGGATGGAACGGCCTCGTGATATCCAGGGACAAGACAAAAAAGTCGGGATGGGATTCTACTCTGAGCATGGAACGATGTGTGGGGGCAGAGGAAGCCCTTTCGGCCCTGACAATGCTCCCGGAATACACCCTGGGGACCATTCAGGTTGTCGACGGCGTCCTGTCCATGGTCAAGGTGTTCGCCCCGGACACGCCTGCTGAAATAAATCTGGTGGTCGATCTTGTGGCAGAAGTGGCAGTCTGCCTCGATTCGTGCAAATAATGACTGTGCGGAGGCCTGAAACGTGGCCGAAAATCGGGTTTTACGCATGTTTGCTCAGAGCAACTTCATTTTTAGAACCGTAAATGGGGTCGAAACCCTGGAAAGGTCAATCAATGGCCGTAAACTGGGTTGAAAATCGGGTTTTGTGCCTGTATTGCTCAGAGTAAACCCTGCTGATTCGGGTAAAACTGCTGATATTGGGCTTGCTCAGAGCAACATTCTTGCTGCCAACGCTTATTTTCCCAAACTTTGCTCAGAGCAACACTATTCTTACAACCGGAAATGGGGCCGAAACCCAGGAAAGCTCGATCGATGGCCTGAACCGGGTGTGGAAATCGGATTTTTCGCATATTTGCTCAGAGCAAAACTTGCTGATTTGAGTAAAACTGCTGATATGGTCGTTGCTCAGAGTAAAAATACCTGAAGAATCAACTTTAACGACCGAAAGGGCTTTTCGGTCAGCAATTGATCCGATTATGGAACCCCATAAGTTGCTCTGAGCATGTTCAGTCCAGTGCTTACTCTGAGCAAGAATCCCAAAACCCCTTCTAAAACCCTTTGCACAGAGCAACTTTCTCCCTGATAATTTTCATTTTCACCCGGATATTGCTCAGAGCAGCATTCTTATATCGATAAAAAGCCCGCCGGGGTTGACCCGGCGGGCTTGTGAATATTCAATTTACCGGTTTCAACCGGCACCAATCAATTACGGATTGATGCGCTCTGGTCCCGGACCATACGCGGCAGTAGTAATGGATCCTCCAAGCTCGTCTTCCAGGTATTCTACAAAGGCCCGCCACGCCTGGTATTCCTGAACACCAAGGGTGACGGCATCACGATCAAGTCGCGCCTGATCCATATTGCTTTCGTCAATCAAGGTTGTACCATCTGATAGTTTGGGATCAATGTAAAGAGGCCCGACTAAAGTACCGTGAAGCAAATCCTGGATACTTTCGCTGAGCAACATGGCCATCACATAAGAGTCGATGACGATCGGGTAAAGAGTTGTGTTATCTCCCACGGCGGTTACACTGCCATTACAATCATAATCATCATATGCATAGGAATTAACCGCAGTGACAGTATAAGATGCATTATAGGTATACTGCAATCCCGAAAGGCTCACAAAGTATTCGCCATATGACGGTGCGAGAGTGAAAAATTGAATTATCTTCGCGTTGAACTGGCATACGTCCCATATTTCTGCACCGGTGAGATAAACCTTAAGCAGGGGATAACCAGGTAAAAGAGGAGTCTGATCATCCATCCAGGTTATACCGAGCGGCAGCATTGCGAACAGGTCTGCGAACGAAATATCCTGGCCAGCAGCAAATGAGTTACGGATGGTTCCGGTGGCGCAACCGGCAAAGGTGAGTTCGCTTGCTCCTGTATCGGTACCAACGTAGCGGAACGAATCCGCGATAAGCTTGCCAAGGCCGTTGTCTCCGGGTGACGAGGGCCCGCTCAGAGCAGGTACGGTTGTGGCGATATTCCCAGTAACAGTGTATGCAGGTTCTGATATGGATTCGAGTATCGTATTCGCATCAGCATCCCAGGATGTCACCATGGCTGTGACAGCATCATCACCTTCGATGGTGTCGTCGATTGTATGGTTTGTGAGCCTGGCCCCGGAGACCCTGTTGTTGATCGTGTCTACTTCAAGGTCGAGCTGGAGCAGGTTGCGGGTGTATGAACCGGCGCACACGATGCTGGTAGTATGGCTGGTATCAACGGTATTGCGCACTGAATAAATCCTGCTCGTCTTTTCATGGTCATGCCCTGAAAGAATGATGTCTATACCAGAAATGTTTTCGGCGAGCGTGATGTCGTCACCTGCGGGAGTGGTCGAAAGGCTGTGGATACCGGAATGGGAAAGCGCAACCACGATGTCGACCTCATCGTCATTGCGAAGCCCGTCGACTACACCCTGAATGGCCGTCTGAACCGCTGCATCCTCATAATCGCTGTTGAACGTTACCGGGACCGCGTTGGGTGCGTATTCATCAGCAGTCTTGCCCAGAAGACCGATGATGCCGACTTTGATACCGTTGGATTGATCCAGCACCAGGGTGGGAACGATAGTTTGACCAGCACCATATAGTGCAGCAAGAACATTATCATCAGGATCAGCACCATCAAAAACAATATTGCTCGCGACAATAGGAACCGTAAACGGATCAGTCGCTCCCTTTGCAGCGGTGATCATGTCTGCAAGACGCTGGGGATTGTAGTCGAATTCATGGTTGCCCAAAGTCGTTGCATCGTAATCCATATACTGCAGATATGCAAACGGGGATGGATCTGAATCCCAGAGCAGGTCATAGACCGTGCCCATGGTGTAATCCCCTGAATCCAGAAGCAGGACCGGAATGGGAATTGTTTGTGTTTCCTGGGCATCCCGTATCTCATTGGTTTTTGTGGCAAGCCTGGCGAATCCGCCAAGGACATCATCATTGCCGGTCGTTCCAGGTGAATACTCATTGTGCACACCGTAGCCGGCAACCCGGTTGTGCATATCGGTTGTCTGAAGAATGGTCAGGTTCACGTCAATTTTACTTTTCTTCTTGCCACCGTCATCGTCGCAGGCTGGGAAAGCGAGAATCGTCGAGGCCAGGGCCATGACGGCCAATGACAACAGCGCATGTTTATTGATCGGTTTCATACATCCCTCCAGTGGTGCATTTCTGAGAAGTGGTGAGACACGGCATGGTTCCTGATATATAGACATACCCGAACAAGGCCGCTGAAATTATCCTTGTATTTAACTAATTATGACAGATGAAGGATATTGTGTCAACGAGATTGCAGTTTTATGGATGGTTGCTCTAAGCAAAATTTCAATTTTGTCCAATAAAAACCGCGCCAAATGGGGGATTTGCTCAGAGTAAACCCGCAAAAGAGGCCCCTTTTCAGCCCAGAACAAAGGCCAGGACCGAAATCAGCGCCAGGATGACTGCGACCGGCTTCAATTCGCGGAACCTTCCGGATACTGCAGTGATAAAAACATGGGAGATGAACCCGGCGGCCAGGCCCTTTGTGATCGAGAAGGTCAATGGCATGAGTACGATGATGAGAAAGGCCGGTATTCCGACTGCATAATCGGAAAAATCGATCTTTTTTAAATCGGAAAACATAAAAACGCCGACCATGATCAGCACCGGGTAAATGGCGTTCGCCGGGATGCTCTTGAAAAACGGAAGCAGAAACAGGGTGCCTGCGAACAGAAGCCCGGTCACGACTGCGGTGAGGCCGCTGCGACCACCCTCCTCCACCCCGGCAGCGCTTTCAATGAAGCTTGTTGTTGTGGAAAGGCCCAGAAGCGACCCGAGCACGGTCGCTACGGCATCAACCTCGAGGGTCTTTTGCACGGCAACGGTGTCCTCCTCGGAAAAGATACCGGCGCGATAGCCGACACCGGCAAGCGTGCCGAGGCTGTCGAACAGATCGGTGAGCATGAAGGTCACGATCGCAGGGACCAGAGACCACTGGAACGCCTCAGCGATGTCAAGCTTTAGGAATATCGGTGAAATCGATGCGGGAAGGGAAAATAGCTTTTCGGGCGGGGTGGCGATACCGGCGGCGAAACCGATCAGGGCGGTTGCAATGATACCGATGATGAACGCGCCCCGCACCTTCCAGGCCATGAGAACCATGAGTATGAACACCCCACCGATTCCGAGCAGAACATTCCTGTCGCCAAGGTTCCCCAGAGTAACTGTTGTCGCGGGATGCGATACAATGATTCCCATCTCCTTCAGTCCGATGAATGCGATGAAAAGCCCGATACCTGCGGATATGGCTATTTTAAAATCGTGAGATATGGATTCCATGATCAGCCTGCGAAGCCTGGTCACGGTAAGAAGCAGGAAAAGCGCTCCGGAGAGAAAAACGATTCCGAGAACCGTCTGCCAGGGCAGCTTCTCCCCTGCCACAAGCGCGAACGCAAAGTAACTGTTGAGACCCAATCCGACCGACATCGCGATGGGAGTGTTCGACCAGAGACCGTTAACAACAGTAGATATGATTGTAACCAGGGCAGTGGCGGTTATTACTGCCTCGATCGGCATTCCTGCGGCTGACATGATGATCCCGTTCAGGGGTACGATATAAATCATGGTCAGGAAGGTCGTTGCCCCGGCAATTATTTCAATTTTAAGATTTGTGCTCAGAGCATCAAGGTGAAAAAATGAATTTAGCAGTCCGTTCATTGCATTCTCCCTAATTATATAATAGTAATGATCTAATCAAATATTCCCGTTAGCAGTCATTTCAATTCATGTACGTTCGATATTTCCGGCAATAAAGAAATCAAAGACAAAAAAAGCGGACCCGGACACGGCCATGATCATGCCTGCGAAGAAAAGCCACCATGAATAGTCGGATGGAAACGTCGTCATTCCATCAAGGCTTTTATTTAAAAATGATATCTGCCATAGAACAAGGGCAACAGCGATCGGGATCCAGTGACGGGGTCTGGGTTTTATTTGACCATAAATATCAGTTACTCTGAGCACAATCATGCTGATCACGATCCCCGTGAGTGAAATGAGGCAGGGAACAATAACCGGCGCAAACCACATCCTTGGTATGAGGAAAAGCACATCCCACTCCATAATTGATTCCGGCCACCCGATGCGGAGGTAAATCCATACATAGTAAATTATGTCCCATACGCCGAATATAAACACAAAATAGCAAAACCACGACAAAAAGCTGGTAGCTGCGAGAACTGCAGCGGAAGCAAGGAGAACCAGAGTTGCGGCCTCGCGGTAAATTTCGGTTATAATGACCGTTTTCTTGCTCTGATCAAGATTTTCCGGCTGAAGAATCTTAAGTGAATAATCTGAGAAATCATTGTTCAGGAACGGCCTGAGGTATATCA
>JAKLIV010000056.1 GCA_022709405.1 Spirochaetota bacterium | reverse complement strand
TGCTGAAGATTTCGCGGGGAATGCTCGAGCTGTGCGGTTATTCTGTTGTCACCGCAGACAACGGCAAAGACGGCGTCGCCATTCTCGCCGCTGAAAAAGAAAACATCGCCGGAGTCCTCCTGGATTTGTCTCTTGTCGGAATGAGCGGCATAGAGGTCTTCAGGTCGATGAAGGAAATCCACCCCGGGGTGAAGGTCGTACTGACATCGGGCCTGGTCGACGATGACATTTTACAGAAAGCCATGGACATGGGCATCAGGGGATTCGTCCAGAAGCCGTATTCGGCCCGCGAGCTCTCGGTGAAAATCAGGGAGGCCCTGGGTCAATAATATTTGAATCCACCCTGTGCTGATATTATTTTTATTGCATCCCCCGCGGCTGTAAAGCTGTCATTTATGCTGTTGTGAGGCATGTCGGGTTCGAAAACAGGCAAATCACAAGGCGGTGGCAACATGGTGATGAAAAGGATTCAGGATCATATTGAAAGCCTTTTTACGCTGGCCGATATCAGGGTCAATGGGGAAAGGCCCTGGGATATACGGGTGCACAACGCCTCCCTTTTTTCTAAGATAGTCAAGAATGGTTCTCTCGCCCTGGGAGAATCGTACCGCGACGGGTGGTGGGACTGTGACGCACTTGACCAGTTCTTTCATAGGGTATTCAGCGCCCGCCTCGATGAAAAAGTGAGCCCCGTCTTTTTAGCGAGCGTGCTCGGGTCGCTGATCATGAACATGCAGAACAGGGCGAGGTCGCTCCTTGTCGTCAAGAAGCACTACGACCTGCCTCCGCAGCTGTACATGTCGTTCCTCGACCCGTACAACCAGTATACCTGCGCTTACTTCAAGGACGCCGGCGATCTCAATACCGCCCAGGAGCGAAAGCTCGGCCTCATCTGCGACAAGCTGATGCTCGGGCCTGAAGACACCGTTCTCGATGTGGGGTGCGGGTGGGGCGGATTCGCGAGGTTCGCGGCCGAAAACTACGGCTGCTCGGTCACCGGGATAACCATTTCGGGCGAACAGGCCCGTTACGCGCGGGAATTCTGCAGGGGGCTGCCGGTCGAGATCGTACAGTCCGACTACAGGGATTTTCACGGGACCTTTGACAAGGTCCTCGTGTGCGGGATGATCGAACATGTCGGATACAAGAATTACAGGAAGCTCATGGAAATGGTCTGTTCGTCGTTGAAGCAGAACGGCCTGTTTCTGCTTCAGACCATCGGTAAAAACATTTCCACGAAGATGGGAGACCCATGGATCGATAAGTATATTTTCCCGAACGGGCTGATCCCCTCGGTGAGACAGATCACATCAGCCGCCGAAGGATTGTTCAGGCTTGAGGACTGGCATTTCATGGGAGATCATTACGACAGGACCCTGATGGCGTGGTATGAAAACTTCGCGCGGAACTGGGAGCGCATCAAGAGCGATTACGACGATAAATTGTTCAGAATCTGGAAATACTATTTCCTGAGCTGCGCGGGGTCGTTCAGGTCGAGGATGAACGATTTGTGGCAGATCGTTTTTTCGAAAAACGGTCTGCCAGCATCCTATGCGTGTGTCAGATAGCGCGTCCCATCAAAAAATAATTGTGTTTCCGGCTTTCTTCCAGCATAATACCAATATGCCGATGACTCATTATCGACTGCCCTTTGGAGGAAAGAATGACCGGGAATGCGAATCATGGCGACTATCACTCCATGAAGATGTGGCGGATGTTTCTTGTGAACATCTCTATGGCCGTGCTGGTCGTCATCATGCTGGTTTACCTGGGGATCCTCATACGGAACAACCAGCTGATCGGCGAGGAGATACAGGCGCGGGCCAGGTCATACTTTCAGCATATCGTGCTCGCCAGAAGATGGAATGCCGGCTACGGAGGCGTATATGTCGAAAAGAAGCGCGGCGTCGAATCGAATCCGTACCTTGAAAACCCCGATATAAGCTCCATCGATGGAACCTTGTATACATTAAAGAATCCCGCACTCATGACCCGGGAAATATCGAAGCTCGCCGAGGACGGCGGTCTATTCAAATTCAGGATTACGAGCCTGAGGCCCCTGAATCCGGGAAACGGCGCTGATGAATTCGAGAAACGCGCCCTGGAATTTTTCGAAAGCGGCATGCATGAATACAGCGAAAATGTCGCTGATGGAGAAAAGACTTTTTTCAGGTACATGGGCCCGCTCTTTGTCGAGGCCGCGTGCCTCAAATGTCACGCGAAACAGGGTTACACAATCGGACAGGTCAGGGGAGGCATAAGCGTTTCGTTTGACGTTACTGAAATTCTCGGGTCTCTTCACCGGCAGAGGTACATCATCATCGTGCTGAGCACGGTGACGGCATTATTGCTCATCGGGATGCTGTATGCCATTGTCAGAAGGCTGATGAGAAAAGTACGCGACCTGTACGCCCGGATCGAGGCCATGTCTTTTACCGACGAATTGACCGGACTCAGCAACAGGAGATATCTTTTTGCACGATTGAACGCCGAGTACGAGCGGGCCGGACGTAATTCAAGGCCGATCAGCTTTATCATGGCCGATCTCGACCATTTCAAGTCGATAAACGACCGGTACGGGCACCAGGCCGGCGACGCAGTGCTCAGGGACGTTTCCGGCGTCATAAAAAGCGAGTTGAGAAAATCGGACGTGGTGGCCAGGTACGGCGGCGAAGAAATCGCGGTCATACTTCCCGATACACCAGGGGATCTCGGGCTCGCCATAGCCGAAAAAATCCGCAAAAAGGTTGAAGATCACGGCGTGATTCTGTCCGACGGCGGCGTTCTGAAGGTTACGATAAGCGCCGGCGTTTCCGGCTTCGTTCCCCGGGGAGAGACTGCTGAGGGGGTCGAGAAGCTCGTGCGCTCTGCTGACGACGCCCTTTACCGCGCAAAGCAAAATGGGAGAAACAGGTGCGAGGTATCGGAGCCCTGAGGAGGACCCGGTATTCCTGCCTTGTGAGGAATCACTCTTCCATCATGAGGTAGCTTTTCTCGATGCGCTCCAGGTCGCTCTTCACCCGGTCACGCAGCGGCGAATTGCCGAAATGGGCCTCTCCTGCCGAAGCTTTTTTCAGAAAAAGCCGGTAGACTTTCCTCGATGTCTCGAGGTCCATGAGTTCCTGGTCCTTTTCGAATATTTTGCCGAGGAGGTAATAGGCGTCATCGATGGTTTCCCTGTCGCGGTAAAACCTGATGAGCCGCACCGTGTTCTCGAGCGCCTGGTTCCCCCTCTTTTCCTCGAGGTAGATCGACCCGGCCCTGAACAGCGCGTTGTCCGCCTGGTCATGCTCAGGGAACTGGGCCGCGACTCTCTGGTAGAATTCGGCGGCCTTGATCATTTCCCTTTTATACGCGTATGATTCGGCGCTGTGAAAAATCGCGGCAGGGTATTCTCCCGAATCGGCGGGGACGGCCGAGAAACTACTTATGGCCTCGTCGTACTTGTACTGGCGAATCTGAATTCTTCCGGACCATATCCGCGCCTGGTCCTTCAACGGGCTGTCGGGATGGTTGTTCACCACTTCCTGGAAGCTCGCAAGGGCGCCGTCGTACAGGCCGCTGTTGTACAGGCGAATCCCGTTTTTAACGAGGACCTGCGCCGGGTCTTCGGCGGACGGTTTTGATGCCTCTTTACCGGCTTTCTTTTTGTCGGCTCCCGGTTTTTTGTCCTCGGGCTGCACCGCGGGTTGTGTCTCAGTGTTTTCCTTTTCGCCGAGGATGATGTTGATGATGTCCTCGGTCTTCTTGTAATCCTTGGACCAGGCGGGCAGGGACACTGCGAGGACTATCAGGACAGCGAGCGCCTTCATTATTCCACGACCCCCGCGCCCTTGTCTATCATCCGCGGTCCAGGCCCCCTCTGCTCGTCCAGCGATCGCAGTCCTTTTTTCTGCTCCATGGGCACTGATTCCGGGGTGTTGGTTTCGGGGATGACGGGCCCGGTCCTGTCGACGTCCATGGACCGCGGTTCGGCCTCGACCGGTTCGAGTGTCTTGTCCAGCGGGTTTACCGAGGATGGGCCGAGCCTTTTCGCTTCGCCGCGGTAATCCGCATCATGGGGGGATTCGCTCCGGTAGGTGTCGGGAGAGGGCCTGAATTTCATCGTCCGTCCCGGCTCGACCATCGCGTTGTCGTATTCGGGCAGCATGTCGTCCTGCGCCGGGTAGTTCAGCTTCGCAGGGTCGATATTCTTCACCTCGTTGATCACGGCCGAGTCGAGCGTCGAGGAGAACACGCCCTCCTTTCGTTCCCTTCTGACTTCGATGTTGAATGTTTCGTTGGTGAGGTCGAAAAGCGGCGAGCTCTTGATTTTCGCGTTCTGCATGCCGCTCCTGTATCCGAGAAAACCGCCGAGGACCGCGAGCACGAAGATGAAGAAAATGAACCCGGCCCTGATCGATTCGACGGTCTTTTTGCTCATCCCGCCGACCGCTCCCAGCAGGCCTTCCATGATGGCGTTTATCGCTTTAAAAACCGGATTCATCTCATTTCTCCCGGTCGATGATGAATATCACGCGGCATCTGCGCAGGTGGCCCATGGTCTTTCTGCTGCTCAACACCTTGCGCGTATCACGCTCGGATATCACCGGGCAGTCCCTGAGGTTCCTCAGCGCGGCGGTGTAATATGGGTGCTCACCGGCTCTCTTGTTCTTCATCGCGGCGTTTTCAGTGTAGGCGTATGATGCCATTCCATACCTCGCGGCGTACGAAACGTCAATGAAGTTTTTTCCGTATATTTCAACGCCCGCAGAGCTGTATACCGAGGGGAAAAGCATGGGCTTGATGCCCAGGCCACGGGCGTCCACGACAAGGCTCGTGTACTCGGTCTCGATGGGATTGTCCATCCTCGTGGGAAAATCGTCGCCCGGGAACCTGAAGGGCAGGGCGTCGATGATGTCGGCGAGCCTGAGCCTGCCCTCGCATCCGGCCCCGTCGAAATCGGCCGGGTTCTCCCTGAAGGATATCCTGTTGTCGACGATCTCGCTCAGTCTGTTCCTCGACAGGTCGTTTTCGTCGAGTATGTCCCTGATCGTGTTTTCGGGATCGACCCTCAGCGATACCAGAAGGTCGGTTATCTGTTTCACGGTCTTTTCCCTGGCGCGGCCGTATGCGTCCATCCTGGCCGCGTTCAGCGAGGTCTTTTTTTCGTCCCACGCATCGACAGGCGAGCCCTTGATTATGGGAACCGCGGCTTTCGAGTACGCCCGTATTTCCCCTTTCATCCAGTCGATCCGCGCTCCTGTTTCAATTGAGGCGGATGAAATAAACGGTGCCAGGGTCAGGCACAGGACTATAATTGTTTTTTTCATGGCGAATTCGGATTACTCCTCTGATCGGGCCGGCGTATGAAACGGCATCGTGCCAGGCGTCAATTAATTATCGGTAGAGATATTATAATAATATATATGGGGGATTTCGAATTTATGGTAAAAAATGTAATATTAATAAAGAAGGATTGACCCATCAGGCCTTTTCCATGACCTGAGCCACGTTTTTTTCACACCGCCTGATCAGCGGAAGAAGGCGGACGCACGCGGATTCGATGTCGCACCTGATAATTGCGGCCGCTTTTTCGCCGTCGATGCCGTGCCTGGCGATATACAAGCTGCTTTTCTTCAGGAACGGATTGAAAACCGGGACCAGATTTTTCTCCTCGATGACGTTCAGGAGGTCCTGGGCATCGCCCGATGCCGCCGGGTCTGCAGCCATGTCCCGGATGGTCGTGACACCCTCGGCCGCCTGTCCCAGGGCTGCAAGCAGTTTCGACGGGTCGGCTGCGGCCGGCTTATCGAGAACCCCGGCCAGGATAGATGCGGGCGTCTTTGGCCTGACGGGAAGCCTCGCTGCCAGCGATGAGAGGCTCTCTTCGCCGGTATTGGCTATCCTCGCGCCGCCTTCGGTGGCGTTGATGACCTTGACCGGAACCTTGCGGGCCGAATCCTCGAACCATCCCCTGTACAGGTCGAACACGAAATCCGATATCACCAGGCCCCCGCCATAGGCTTCGACGCGCTTGATCTTTCGTTTCCTGACCACGCGCTGGTTGATGGTCTCGAGGTTCACGAAACGCGAATACAGCCCGGTCCATTCGTCGTTGTGGTGTGTGCCGCTGCAGTGGATCTCCCTGCCGGTATAGGCCAGGTCCTGGCCCACGAGAATGATCGGGTCGCAGCCGAGGTTCAGCAGCAGGTCGAACGCGCTCGTGGCGACCGATCCGCCCGACTGTATGTCGCCGATCGGGGGGATGAACCTTTCGATCCAGTCCATGAGCGGGGTGGATTCCTTCCTGTGCTCGCCGCGCGCGTCGGTGTAATACTTCGATGTCGTGCTGAAAATTTTTTCTCCGGGGTACGAGCGCGCGATGTGCGGAAAGCTCACCATGTCGGCCAGAAGGGGGGGCAGGGGGCCCTTCAGCCCGAGGAAATGCCTGAGGCTGTGCTTCTGCGCGTCGAGGGTCATGACCATGTGGGCGGGCACTCCGCGGCGGTTGAGCACCTTATAGGCCGTGTCCACGCACACGATGAGGGCCCGGTCGTACAGTCCGGCGAGCAGCCCGAAGTTTTTTCTCAGCGACGGCCCCGCGGACACGATGATCCCGGGATATCCCCTGAACCTGCCGAACAGGTCGGCCGCCCTTCCGGAGCCGAAGGTATGGTGTACGTTTTTAAGAATGTTTCCCACCCAGTTCTGCTCGAATTCGAAGCGTGTGAGCAGGTCGCTTATCTTCGATGTGAAAAACCGGTTGATGTCGATGAATATGCCGTTGTAGAAATCCTCCTGCATCCCGAAAGACGGCCGGTGGATATAGTGCGCCACGCCCCTGAACAGGGCCATGTCGGTCTCCTCGAAGATTTCCTCGACCTTACCGGGTGCGGTGATCACGCTGACGCCTTCGAGGAATTCAGGATAGGTTTGCCGTGCGAGCGCCGCAGCTTCAGGATCGCGCTCTACCGCGACGATCTGCGCGTCGGGGTATTTCATCCTGAGATGATGGACATGGTATGCGAGCCCCAGGCCCGAAACGACGATGATAGAGGCCCTGCCCTTGCTGAAGGCCGAAACCGAGCGCTCGGCCTCCTTTCTGGGGTCGTATGCCGAATGGAGCCTCACCTCCTTCCCGTTGCGGAACAGAAGGGTTTTGTCCCCGCTTTTTGCATCAGTGATGATGTACTGGCCCATGAACCTGCCTGGTAAAACGCCCTGGTATGATTTTGCCCGCCGACGCCCGGTACCGTTCGAGGGCGATGGCAATGATGCCATTTCCGGGAATATTTTTCAACCCTTTCCCGGACTGTCCGTAGAGTTTCATCGAAACTCCGTCCCTCTGGGCCACGCGGCAGAGCGACATGAAGCCCCGGTCCAGGCTGACCGAGGCCGGAACATGGATCTCGTCGACCCTGCAATTCTTCATGATCCGCGAGTACTGGCGGACGTTTTCCCGGCCGGCGTCGGTCATGTACAGGAAAAGGGACCGGTAGCGGGTTTTTTCTATTTCAGCCGATATCTCCCGCGCCGCGTCAGGCAGGTTCACTGGGCCTATCAGGCAGATATCGTCTTTCTCGCGCACGAGGAGCGCGCGGCCGGCGTCGGAGCAGAATCTTGCGGCCTGGCCGTTCTGCGGGCCGTCAGGGTGCGCGAGAGAAACCGCCAGGAGGAGATGGGCGAGCGCGATCGAAGCCGCCGCCGCGGCTTTATGCCTGAGCACCGGAAACACCGGCGCCAGCATGAACGCATATGCGACGAGCAGAACCGGTCCCGGGCGGTCGACCGTGAAATGGCCGTTCATGCCCGAGAAAAATCCGGCAAGGGAGGACAGCATCCGGTAAATCATGTCGCACAACGTTCCGGCGTGCCCGGCCGCGGCCCCCGAGAATGCGGACAGGGACATGGTGAAAAGCGCCCCGTAGAAGATCAGGGCGACCATGGGCACGATAAGAATGTTCGACAGGACCGATACTGCGTTGATCTCCCCGATCCGGCCGAGTATGACAGGCATCACCGCAGCCTGGGCGGCCAGGGTCAGCGATACCGAAGAAGCGATGCGGTTTTTCGAACCTGAGGCGGACAGGGCCCTGCGGTACAGGGGATAGAGCATGATTATGCCCGCAGTTGCGCCGAAGCTGAGTTGAAAGCCCAGCTCGAAGAGTTCGCAGGGCCAGGCGAGCAGCACGGCGATCGCGGATATGAAGAGCGCGTTCATCGGGTTTCCGCCGAGAGAGAAAACACGCTGCGCCGTGAATACCGTGAACATGACGCATGCTCTGGCGAGGGAGACCGGCATATCGGTGACGGCGAGATAGCACCAGGCCAGGGCTGATGCCGAGACGAGGATCGCCTTTTTGTTCAGCCTCAGGGCCCCGAACAGCAGCAGCGGGATCGACGTAAGGATGCCGACGTGGGTGCCGCTGGCCGCCAGCACATGCAGGACGCCCGCCCGCCTGAAATCCGAAATGGTTTTCTTCGAGACCCGGATCTGGTTGCCGAGGAGCAGGGCCTCGACGAATGCCGCGGTCTCCGCAGCGAACAAAGACTCTGACAGATCGGATATTTTTTCCCGCGCCGTTTTTCTGATTCCGGCGTGGTTCTTTTCCAGTATCTTCAGACCTTCCCGGTCGGTATACATGATGAATCTGACTCCGCGGCGGATCTGCCTGATCATGAACGGGCTCATGTCCTTCCGGGCCGGGTCCATCGTCACGGCGCGCGAGCCCACCGTCACGACGTCTCCTTCGCCGGCGGGAGTGCTTCCATCATGCACGACCAGGCCGATGGCCCCATCCCGTTTGTTGTTTACAACCACGGTGAGCTCATCGGCGTATCTTTTCTCTTTTTTGGATGTCACCAGCATGGCGGTTTCTTTGTCGATTGCCGGGGCTTTTTCCGGGTGAACAGCCATGACACGCCCGATAAAGGGCGCGGCGCAGATTATCAGCGTTATACAGAGAAACACGGCCGCTCTCTGCGCCGCATTGACCGGTTCGATCGCGCCGCCGCTGCGGGCGCCTGTCCTGACGATCATCGCGATAGAAACCGCCGCGCCCGCGAGAAACGCGGCTGCCGGGACCGGCAATTCCGCGGTCGAGCCGAACAGGACCGAATCAGCGCACAGTATGGACGCCGTCTGGAGGATCAGGATGAAAAGGGATGGTGTTATCGCGGCACGGAACGGGCTTTTATATGCGTCCAACTTTAAAGACGAACGCCACGTTTATGCCGTAGGAGAGCTTCGACGAGTATTCGCCCAGGCCGAAAAATCCGTACCTGACGAAAAAGTCGAACATCAGCTTGGTGTCGGATGTGGCGTTCCACACTCCCCCGATCGGTATCTGGCCGCCTGCCGCGCCGTTGTATTCCTCGTTCGAGGGAGGCGTTTCGAAATAAAGTCCCGCGCCCATGGTTATGTTGAAAGGCTTTGAGACTTTCCAGAGCCATTTACCCGATACGGAATAAAACAGGTGATAGAGCTCTCCGGGCTTGTTGAAGTTGTGCATGTACTGCATGGTGAAGTCGCCGGTGAATTGCTCCATAAAGATGCTGATGATGAATCCCCCTGAAATGAATCCTCCGGTGTAGTTCCTCTGCTCCTGGCGGTCGGTGTCTTCGTACCAGTCGCTCTGGTACAGGTGGTTGAATCCACCCGACATCACCGGGCCGATATAGGTGAAAATGAGATCCCTCTTTTTCTCCTTGTTGTCCTGCGCCTGAATGGGCAGCGATGCCGCCGTTGCAACCAGGATTATGAGTGCGAGGATTGTTCGTTTCATGGGCGTTTCCCTTACCTGATATTGAATGGATTCTTGACTATCTGCGTGTTTGCCGGGACGTTGAAATCAAAAACGCTTTTCACCATGTCAGGGGAAAAGTTGACGCCCGAGAGGGTGAACGAAAAACCCTCTCCTTCCTTGTTTTTCAGGGAGCCTTTTCTGATAAAAAAAGAGGAGTCCAGGACCAGGGTGATCTCGGGGTATTCCTTTTCGTCGTTTTTGAATTTCAGGGTATAGCCTTCAGAGGATTCGGGCACAAGAATGACCGAATAATCCTTCAGGAACGAAACGATCCCCCCGGATACGCCCGCTTCCTCGTCGAGCTGCTGGACGGCGCATACCTTGCTCTGGGGATCATAGAGCCAGAGCTTTTTGGTGTTTGCCACGAGTATTTTCCCTGATGGATTGGTGAACCGTATGTGTATGTTTCCCGGCGACATGTACATGAAATTCCCCGAGAAGGTTCTGCCTGAACGAAGGGTATAGGAAATCACGCCCGAGAGCTTTCCGACCGAATACATCTTTTTTTTGAACTGAGCGGCGATATCGTCTGCGGAGAGAGAAAAAGCTCCCTGCGCCGCAGCCATGAGTACTAATGCCGTTGTAATTGTAATGATTTTTTTCATTTACCGTGCCTGTGTATTAATACGAATGAAAAGGAGAAATGGATAAAATTTTTTCCATAAATAAAAATAAATTCTCTTGTTGGAGGGAATGACATCCGGTTCAGTCCCCGATGGGGGTAATGCTATGGCAGGGGCGGTATTATTTCAAGAAATATTTACGGCAGCTCACCGCCGCCTGTTACTGTTTTATCCTTGACCGGGCCGTTCGATGATGGGATAAATGTGGTTTTAAGGCTTGGTTTTCGTCTGAACGATCCGGCTGGCGTACGGCTTTGGCGCTTAAAGGCGCGGGAAGGGTGCATGCGATGAAGAAAAAGAAAAAATCGGTCAAAGGCAGGATTTTCCTCCTCTTCCTGATCATGGCTTCTGCTGCGGTCGCTTTTTCATATTATCGCAGCCGCGAGGTCTACACCTTCTGGCTCAGGTCCTATTATGTGGATTACAGGAAAATATCGGAAAAGGAAATGATCGCGCACGCCCGCGATCTGATGAAAAAAAAGGACATGGAGGCGCTCAGGGAATACGCCGGCGTCATAAATCTTCTTTATCCTGAAAACACCGAGGCCGTGCTTATGTCGGGGATCGCCCTGTTCAGGACCGGGGAGACCGAGAAGGGCCTGACCTTGATCGTGAGCGTATCCGACAGGGTGAAACTTCCGGGAGCGCTTGTCGATGAATCCGTCGAGGCCCTCTTCAGGGAAAAATACTACGGGGAAGTCAATTCGCTTTTAAAAGGGAGAAAGACGGGCAACGCCGAAACCGTTTATTACCACGGCGTGTCCCTTTACGAGAAAAAGAACTACGCCGCCGCGCTGGCAAAACTCAGGGAGTCCATGGACATGGGGAAAGGCGGGGCCGACGTGCTGTATTACTGCTCGCTGTGCAGCGACAGGATGGGGAACCTCGCGGATGCGATGAAATTCATGAACCGGGCATGGGAAACCGGCCCGCGCGACCGGCGCATGGCCGAACGCATGGTCGAGCTGTACCGCCGCACCGGCAAAACCGCTGAGGCCGAAAAGATTCTCAGGAAGCAAAAATTGTAGACGCTATAGAAAACGACCGGCTTGCGCCGGTCGTTCAGTTTCATTGTTTACTCGGTCCATTCGACCCGTGATTGAGAGCCTCCCTGCCGGGTTACCATGTAGTATCCCCCGCACGACCCGCCGGTGTTGACTTCAAGGTGCAGCTCGATCGTCCCGGGATAGATGCCGGTAAAGGTGATAGTGCCGGTCGTCGAACCCGGAAGGCTCCAGATGTTGATCGTGGTCGAGGTCGTTCCGTTGATGACCGCGTAGAATTCGCAGTAATCCGAATACGGCACGCTGACCTTTCCGGTGGAGCCGCTGAACGTCGATGAGTAGGCGACGTTTCCGTCTATGTCCCCGTAGAAGGTGGCGGACCCTATGGGGGTGCTGCCGAACTCGTCTTTGATTTTTTCCATGAGCCGGTCTTCGGTCTGGCGGTACACTTCCACGAATTCTTCATCGGTGATCGTCCTGTATCCCGAATCACAGGCGCTCCGCTCGCTCGTTCCGGTAGAGCCCTCGGAAACCACGCTGTAATAATACTGACCGGGCTCGATCGTGTTGCCCGAGGTCGACTCGTCGGTGTACGTTTCGCCGGTTAGTCCGGTCGCTATCTGCGTGAATGTTCCGGGCTCGATCACGTAACCGCCGTCGATCGAGGATTTCTGCCAACGTGCGCGGTATACGGTGTAGGTTTCGGCCCCTATTCCGGGGTTCCAGGATATCGTGATGCTGTCAGGGCTCGTTCCGTCGCTCGCGCTCACGTTTACCGGCGCGGCAGGCGCGGGGGCAAGGCCGCAGAAGCCGAAATCGAAATCGCTGAGGTCGCCCGGACCGCTCGCATCGACCGCCTGTACCTTGTAATAATAGTAGATGTCCCTTGTTACGTCCGAATCCACATAGTAATACGCGGGCTCAGTGTCGCCGCTGTCGTCGCCCGAATCGCCGCCGTTGTCGTCTCCCCCGCCGGTATCGCCGGTAATGTAGTCAGACGGGTTGTCGGTATAATCGGTTTCGCCGATGACGCTGACCCCGTCGCCGTTTACGATCACGACCTGGTCTTCGGCGACGCCTGTTTTCAGGAATTTGGCGATTGGCGCATTGGATGTGTCGTTTACCAGAATTATCGGCTCACCGCCGTAGGCCAGGTTCACGTACTGTGCGTCGCCGCTGTCGTACGCCGAAGCCAGCTCGAAACCGGCCGCATCGTTGATTTTTTCGATGACGTCCTCGCGGTCGAATTTTTTTCCGAAAAGGTACAACAGCGAGAAGTTCTTGAATTCGACCGTTTCGTCTATCTCCGCGCCGACCCTGATTCGTATCCTGTATGTGTAGAGGTATTTCACTGTTATGCCGCCGCTCAGGTCGATGTCCGAGGTGAACAGGCTGGTAGCCGATGGATCCGTCGGGTCAACGGGGTCCTCCGGGTCTTCCGGATCAACCGGGTCTTCAGATGACGGCGGATCGATGGTTGCGATCTGTTCGTAATTGCCGTCGAGGGTGCCCGAGCGATATATCCGGTATGAAGTGGCGCCGTCGACCAGCGCCCATGTCAGGCCGATTGTCGCGTCATGGATACCGTCCGTTGCCGTAAGGTCTTCGACCGTTGCCGCGCCGTTTCGCGCGTAGCCGTCATCGTATGCGCTGAGCTTGCTTTCCTGGATATTGCTGTTTGAGGAATTTGCCCTTGTTTTATAGTAAAAGTGCGTGTTTTTTCCGGTGTTCAGGTCGACGTACGAAGGATTGGCCGCGGCATCGACATCGGCGACGATCGCGTAGTTCCCGTCTGCGGTTTCAGAGCGGTAGAGGGTGTAGCCGGCTGCATTGGCCACTGCGGCCCAGGTGATGACGATCCTGTCGGTGTATGTCCCGTCGGTCGCAGAGAGGTTTTCCGGTGTATCGAGAACTGTCCGGTTTCCCTGGCCGTCGGCGCTGCCGCTGCCGGTTTCGCCTGTATTGTCGCATCCCTGCATAGAGACCGCGAACAGGACCAATAATAAATACAGGGCCGATTTTTTCAGATATTTCTTCATGATTGACGATACCTCCAGTCTGTCTCTGCCTTTTATATCATTGATTGGAACAGTGAAGAACATTCAAATGGATTATCCATAAGTCTCCTCTCTTGTTTCGGAAACCCGACATAAGTAGTGGAAACCGGAATAAGGCTTTTGGAAACGAAAATATCCATCTATGGTTTACCTGTGTCATGCCCCCTCGTCTTTTCGAAGATGCGTGCCGTTTCTCATGTTCTGATTTATGAATCCGGAAACCGGAAACAGCAAGAAGGAAACCATGTTTGATTAATTGTATATTTGCGCTTTTAGTGTCAAATGTTTTTTAGTCAGGCATGGCGAAAATGGGGTACCGACGGCCTTTGGTGCGGTTTCGCCATGCGTGATGATCGGACAAAAAAATAAAAAAATTTTTTCAGGCCTGCTGGTCCCGATCGTATTAATCAATAATCGTGATCGCAAAAATCATTGTCGTATCAGGATCATTCTGAGCGGAGGTGTTATCATGAACAGCGCTCTTGAGAGCATTGGAATTGTTCTTCAGAAAATATTCGGTCCCGAGGGAGCGGCGATTCTGGTCGACGATCTCAGAATTGCGCTTGCCGTGGCTGAACCCGATTGCGCGTCAGACGGGCGTGTGCGGGCAGGGAAAAAGGAAGGCGGATTGAAATCGTCGGGATTTCAGGGACCATGCTGCTGAAAAAAAGGGGCTGACCGGAAACGGCGGTCAGCCCCACATATCATTTCTTTCCCCGAAGGTGTTTATTCTGTCCAGTCTACTTTCGACCTTGTGCCTCCCTGCTGGGTCACATAGTAGTAGCCGCCGCATGAGCCGCCGGTATCTACCTCGAGGTGAAGCTCGATGGACCCCGGGTAGATGCCGGTAACGGTCAGAGTCCCGGTGGTGCTTCCCGGCAGGCTCCAGATGTTGATGGTGGTCGAGGTCGTGCCGTTGATGATGATGTAGTATTCGATGTAGTTGACATACGGTACGCTGACCCTGCCGGTCGATCCGCTGAAGGTCGACGAATAGTTCACCACCCCGCCGATGTCGCCAGGGAAATCGGCGCTTCCTATCGGAGTGCTCCCGAATTCATCTTCGATTTTTTCCATGAGACGGGCCTCGGTCTCCCGGTACAGTTCGATGAATTCCTCATCGGTTATCGCCCTGTATCCGGTTTCAACCTCGCTCGCAGGACTCGTGCCTGTGGTGTTTGTCGCGGTGATGTAATAGTAATACAGGCCCGGATTCAGCGACGAACTGTCGGTATAGGTATTTACCGTGATACCGGTCGCTATCTGCGTGTATGATCCGGGTCCGGTCGTCCAGGGACCGGTGCCGGTTTTTCCCCAGGCGGCCCTGTATATGGTATAGCTGGAAGCGCCGATGCCCGCATCCCAGGTGAGAACGATCCTGTCGGAATGGGTTTTATCGGTTGCCGCAAGGTTTGTCGGCGGGGCGGGCGCGGGCTGGCTTCCGTGGTACCCGTATGCGTATTCGCTCGGATCGCTTTCGCCGGCCACATTCACTGCGGTAATCCTGTAAAAGTAATATATCGAGGCAACGGCAGTGGCATCGATGTACGTGGAGGTGTCGCCTGCATCGGCCAGCACCGTATATTCCCCTTCAGGGGTTTCGCAGCGCCATACTTTGTAGCTTACGGCTTCACTGTTGGTTTCCCAGGTCACGGTTATGCTGGCTCCTTCGCCTTTGGTCGCGTCGACTCCGGTCGGCGCCGGAGGTCCCACGCGCGTGTACCCCTCGTCGGCGGCGCTGAACTCGCTTTCGAGACCGTCGTCGGTGAACGCCTTGACGCGGTAGAAATAATGGTCGCCGGTATCAAGCAGCGTGTCGGTATAGGAGGCTGCGGTCAGATGGGTCCAGTCGCTTCCCACGGGCGTGTCGCCGAAATCCCCGGTTTCCGTATCGCAGCGGTAGACCCGGTAATAGTCGGCGCCGTCCACCGGGTTCCAGGTGATCGTAACGCGGTCGGTCGCCGCCCCGTCGCTTGCCGACACTCCGGTCGGGGCGTCGATTACAGTCGCAATCGCCTGGGAATCCCCGACAGTAATGCCGTCGCATCCGGCAAGGGATGCCGCGAGGAATATGATTAACGCAACCGGAACGGCCGCGCATATCGAAAGAATTTTTTTCATCGTTAAAACCTCCTGGTGATCGAGCGATCCCGGTTTCAGGTTTTACCCGCCCTGTTTCACCGGTGCATTATCAGGAAACCGGTCAGGAGTGATGGGAAACCGGATTATCAATTTTAAAAAAAATGAATTTGCTTCAGGTTATTTGATTCTGATTGCTCGTATAGAATAAATTACAAAAAACATTCCGGAAACTGCAACTGATAAATGGAAACTAAATGAAAAATATGGAAACCGGAATGCCTCATTCGGGTAACTTCAACGAGCGCCGGCAGGGATGAATCCGCTCTTTATAATCGTACCGGGCCCTTAACGATAAAAAAAACAGTAATGTATTGACTAATTAAGGATAATCTACTATATCTCCATCATTCTTTTACGGGTTTAACCCGATTTACGAAAGGCAGCGTGAATGGCAGACATTGAGAATCTCGAGCGAAAACTCGATAACCTGACAAAGCTCGTCGACATCAATTCAATCATCAACTCCACGCTCGACATGGGCAAGCTCCTGAACATAATTATGGAGATCATCAAGGAAATAATGGAGACCGAGACGAGCACCATGCTCCTTTATGAAGAGGAGACGGACGATCTTGTCTTCAGGGTCGCGCTGGGCGAGGCGGGCGACAAGCTGACCGAGCGCTACCGGGTGGCGATGGGTCAGGGCATAGCCGGATGGGTCGCGCAGAAGAGAAAGCCCGTAATCGTCAACGACGTATACAAGGACGAGCGGTTCGATCCCGAATTCGACAAGAGCACCGGATTCGTCACGAGGTCGATACTGTGCGCACCGCTGCTGTACAAGGGACGGCTTCTCGGGGTCATCCAGGCGATCAATCCCCTGAACAAGGCGGGTTTCGATTCGGCGGACAGGTCCCTGTTTCTGGTTTTTTCCGATCAGGCCGCGCTCGCGGTCCAGAATGCGATATTTTTTTCCAACGCCATCGAAGAGGAGCGCATCAAGAGCGAACTCTCCTCGGCGAAATCGATCCAGGAATCCCTGATCCCCGATATCAGCGAAAAGATCGGCCCGGTAAAAATCACCGCGAGGTCCCTGCCTGCGCGTGAGGTCGGCGGGGAGTTCCATGAAATTTTTCAACTGGACGACCGGTATACGGGCATCGCGCTCGGCGACCTTCATGAAAAGGGCATTCCCGGCGGGTTAAGGGCCGCGATCGTGAACGGGGCCCTTATCGCCATGAGCAGCGTCAGGGGCAGGCGCCCCGGCGACATGGTCAGGATATTGAACAGGGCCGTCTCCAGGCACATGAAATCCGACAGAACCATATCGCTGTTTTACGGCGTGCTGGACATCGACGAGATGACGTTCCAGTTCGTCAACGCAGGAATCGCATACCCGATTCTTGTGCGCGGCGGGGTTTCCCGGTATCTGAGGTTCGGCCAGAAAAATCTTCAGAGCTCCGGAGAGGATCTCAAAAAGATAACCCTGCGCCTGCGCAACGGGGACCTGCTGGTCATTCTCACCGACGGCATCCTCAACGTGCGCAACAAGGCGGGCAGGCTTATGGGCCTGAAAAAGATCATGGGAATGCTCGAAAACAAGAGGGGCGACACCGATGTCATAGTGGATTCGCTGATCTCGTTCGCGGCCGACTATTCCGAGGGGCTCGAAAGAAGGGAAGACATCTCGATAATAGCAATCAAGTTAGAACAGGCAGGTTGACATGGCTGAGTACGTTTCGGTGATATTCTGCAGGCGGTGCGGTTCCAGGTATGTTGAAATATCCGAATGGAACCAGGGGGGCAAAGGCACGGCGCTCATGCACTGTCGTACCTGCGGCAACAGCGAGGGTACGGCCAATTTCACGCTGGGAAGGGCGAAGATTACCCGCGCAGAGCTTGAAAACGCGCGCACGTCCGCCGCTAGAAAAGGCAGATACGAAAAATAGGCCTTCGCTACCTTGATGTAATCCTTTTAAATACGGCCCCGAGAAAGAAGATTCCTACGCGCAGCAGCCGGCCGACCCTCCAGGGCTGGGTGATGATCCGGTAGAACCAGTCGAGGCCTCTTTCCATGAAGAATGGGGGAGCCTTGCGGATATCGCCTGAAAGCACGTCTATGCTCCCGCCGACACCGATGAATACCGTGTTCTTGAATTCGTTTTTTATCGAATGGATCCATTTATCTTCCCTTGGAAAGCCGAGTCCCACGAAGACGATGTCGGCCTCGGATTTTCTCATGGCCTCGATCACGGATTTTTCCCTTTCCTCGCTGAAATAGCCGCCATGCCTGCCGACGATCCTTATTTTGGGGAACGATTTGCGGATATTGGAAAACGCCTTTTCGGTCACCTCCGGCCTGCCGCCGACCAGGAATATCGAGTATTCCTTTATCTCAGCGATGCGGACCAGATCCATCATCAGGCTCAGGACCGAGACCCTTTCCGCGATCGGGGTCCGCAGCATGCGCGCGGCCCATTGTATGCCCGCGCCGCTGGCGATGTGCATGTCGGCTTTACTCGATATGATTTTCAGGTCGCCGTTGCTCTTGAGCCGCTGAATTTTATACGGGTTGAGAGTGATGATGTGGTGGGTCCCGCCTTCCTCAATCATTTTCATGACCTTGACAACTGCCTGGTTCCTGGTCAGGTTGTCTATGCCGATTCCCATCACGTTGACAACCGTGGCCTTGTCCAGCGTCACCTGGTTGTACTCGAGCACCAGGTCGCGGTCTTCTTTATAGGAATCATAATAGGCGGTGTCGTGTGCCATCGTCTTCTCCTAATATTTCCTTTTTATCGCGCAGAATTCGCCGCACATGGAGCACTGGTCGTCCTTGCCCGACGGCATCTGGCTCCGGTAGCGGCGGGCCTTTTTCTCGTCGAGCGCGAGACGGTACATTGCTTCCCAGTTCCTTTCTTTCCGCGCGGCCGACATGTCATTGTCCCATTTTTTCGCCTTTGCGCCGAGCTTGACGATATCGGCCGCGTGGGCGGCGATTCTCGACGCCATCACCCCTTCCCATACGTCATCGGCGTCGGGCAGGCGCAGGTGTTCGGCCGGGGTCACGTAGCAGAGGAAATCCGCGCCGCTCATCGCGGCGATCGCGCCTCCGATAGCCCCGCTGATATGGTCGTAACCCGGGGCCACGTCGGTCACCAGCGGGCCCAGCACGTAGTAGGGCGCGCCGTCGCACAGGGATTTCTGCAGCCGCATGTTGTCCGCGACCATGTCCAGAGGAACGTGTCCCGGCCCCTCGATGATGGCCTGGACCCCCTTCGACCTCGCCCGCCGGGCCAGGTCGCCGAGCATTATCATCTCGTGTATCTGGCCCCTGTCGCTCGCGTCGTGGAGCGCGCCGGGCCGCAGGCCGTCGCCGAGGCTTATGACCACGTTGAACTCCCTCAGGATGTCCAGTATCTCGTCGTAGTGTTCGTAAAGCGGATTCTCTTTTTTGTTGACCAGCATCCATTCGGCTATGATGGAGCCGCCCCTGCTCGTGATGCCGATGATCCTGTCCTGCGACCGGAGTGACCTCACCGATTCTCTGGTGACACCTGAATGAATGGTCATGAAGTCGACGCCTTCCTCGGCCTGGCGCCGTATCACGCGCATGAAATCACCCGCCGTCATGTCCATCAGGGATTTCTTCCTGCCGATCATGTCGACCGCGACCTCATACAGGGGCACGGTCCCCAGCGGCACGGTGGACCGGGCGAGAATCTCTTTCCTGAACATGACGGTGTCGCCGCCGGTGGAAAGGTCCATGACCGCGTCAGCTCCCGCGTCGATCGCCGCCTGGAGCTTGTTCAGCTCGGTTGAAAGGTCGAACAGGTCGGGCGAAGTCCCGATGTTGGCGTTGACCTTGGTGCTGAGACCCTTGCCGACGGCCATGGGGGCGATGCTTCGGGCGCTGTTCTTCATTATGACGATCTCGCCCGAAGCGAAATGTTCCATGATCTGCCCGACCGGAATCCCCTCGATCCGGGCGATTTCCTCGACTTCAGGGGTTACGATCCCTTTGACTGCTTTTTCGAAAATATTCATTATTACCGCGATATCCTTTGAGGTGAAAACATATATCTAATTCCTGATGCGGGAATGTCAATACTATTTCACTGCCCGGGGCCGGCAAAAAAAGTCTTGCATAATTACTCGTCATGAAAAAAATAGCAGGATTCTCGGGCGGGTCGGATTTGAACGGCCGGTCCGTAAAGCCGCCCGGGACGATGAATGCGGCCCGCGGCCTGATCTCGATGATAAGGGGGGATTCATGGAAAGGACGAAAGACATCGCCGGTTTCGTCGAATTCGAATACGGCAAGAACCTTGTTATCGAGCCGTCCGAACGTTTTATTCATGTCAGGGAGCGGCTTCTTGACGTTGTCGGGACCTATCATCCCGGGGTTATCGTGAAAGCCGGCGTCGGTCGGGGCGACCTGCTGCTCGCGCTCGCCGAGGCGTCCGATGCCCAGGTCGTCGTGGTGGATTATTCCTTTGAATGTATTAAGCGTTTCAAACAGGCGAACAGCGGCAACAAGGCCCTGGAAAAAATCTATTTCATCGTCGGGGCGTTCGAATCCTTTCCGATCGACTACTACGCGGCCGACCTTCTCGTGTCGGTCGATTACTTCGATTTCGTCGAGACCGGCGCCGTCATAGACGAGTTCAGGCGCTCGCTGCAGTTCGACGGCGTCCTTTTCATTTCGGCCGAGGTCCTCAGCGACGAGGATCTTGACGGCGTCTACGACGAATTCATGGCGGCCCTTTTCCCGCTGCACAACGACATGTATCTCCAGTCAGACATGAAAACTTTTCTGACCCTCAACGAATTCAAGTTCATAAAAGGAGACGCTTCATCCTTCACGGCGGATTCCGGGAAGCTGGTCGAGCACTACGCCTCATTCAGCCCGGTTGACCGCGGCGCGGTCCGTGACTTCATGGAAGCGCACCGCGAAACGCTTGAGTCCCTTTACGGCCTGCGCGACGGGTCAATGAATGTTCCATACTTTATCGGGGTGTTCATGAGGGAAAAAATTAAATAAAGCGGAGACAAGCGATGAAGTTCAGAGTCAATCCCTCGGGAATATCGGGCGAGGTCGCCATCCCGGGCTCGAAGTCGCATACGATCCGGGCTCTCGTGTTCGCTCTTCTCGGCGACGGCGTTTCCGAGATCAAGCTGCCACTGTCCTCGTCCGATACCGAGTCGTGTGTGTCCATGGTCGCCGGACTCGGCGCTTCGATCGTCAGGGAGGAAGGCCTCTGGCGGGTCAGCGGCACATCGGGCGCCCCGCGCGTTCCCGATAACGTCATCGACGTCGGGAATTCCGGGACCACGCTGTATATCGGCCTGGGCGTCGCGTCCCTGACCGGCGGCTGCGTCGTTTTTACCGGGGACCACCAGATACGCAACAGGCCCGCCGATTCGCTCATATCGTGCATCAACGACCTCGGCGCCGAGGCCTTTTCGACCAGGGGCAACGGCAAGCCGCCGGTCGTCATCCGCGGCAGGATCAGGGGAGGCAGGACATCGGTCAACGCGGTGACCTCGCAGTACCTGACATCGCTGCTTATCGCCGCCCCGCTCGCCGCAGGCGAAACGACCATATCGGTGCCCCTCCTGAACGAGGCGCCGTATGTCACCATGACCCTTGCCTGGCTCGACCGGCTGGGTATCAAGTATGAAAACAGGGACTACCGGGAATTCCGCGTTCCCGGGGGCCAGAAATATCCGGCTTTCAGCGAGTACATCGCCGCAGATTTTTCATCCGCGACTTTTTTCCTGGTGGCGGCCGCGGTGACCGGCGCGGAGCTCGTGCTCCGCGGGCTTGATTTCGGCGACACCCAGGGCGACAAGGAGGTCGTCAACATCCTGAAGAAAATGGGAGCGAAGATCGATATCGGCGGGAGGGAAATCCGCATAAAGGGCGGGAGCCTGCGCGGCGGAACGTTCGACCTCAACTCGATGCCCGACTCGCTGCCGGCCCTCGCCGTAGCCGGGTGCGCGGCGTCGGGCGAAACGCGGCTCGTCAATGTCGCACAGGCGAGGGTCAAGGAGACCGACCGTATCGCGGTCATGTGCGGCGAGTTGAAAAAGATGGGAGCTGACATAGAGGAGCTTCCCGACGGTCTCGTCATACGAAACAGCAGGCTCAGGGGCTGCGGCGTCGACGGGCACCATGACCACCGCATCGTCATGGCCCTTGCCGTGGCGGGACTCATCGCGGACGGCGCGACAACGATAGGGACCGCCGAAGCGGTTTCGGTGACTTTCCCCGATTTCATGGAGCTCATGAAGGGCATAGGCGCCGATATTGAACTTTTAAAGTGAGAGGCGCGCTATGCTGGTAAGGGGAATACGGGGAGCGACGACCGTCGAAGAAAATACGCGGGAGGGTATCGTATCACGGACCCGGGAGATGCTTCAAGCGGTCATCCGGCGGAACGACATAAACGTTGAGGACGTCGTCTCGGTGATTTTTTCGGTGACCGACGACCTGAACGCCGAGTTTCCGGCCGTGGCCGCCAGGGAGCTCGGCTGGATTTACACCCCTCTCATGTGCACCCGGGAAATTCCGGTGCCGGGTAGCCTTGCAAAGTGCGTCAGGGTTCTTCTGCACGTGAATACCGAGAAGCGGCAGCATGAGATAATTCACGTGTATCTTTACGGCGCCGAGAAGCTCAGGCCGGACCTCAACACGAAGGTTTCTGACCGGTATTATACGTCCGAGAAATAGGTTTCGGCAGGCAGGCTGCGGACTCAGACAAGGGTCAATTCGGCAATGACTGAAACTTTATAGCTGTCGTCGTTGTTTTCATAGAAGATGAATTTGATGCCGGTGTTGTAGTCTTTTTTCAGAAGAATGAGACCGATGCCTCCGGATGAATCCCTGGGGGCTTCTTTTTTGAGCGACTCTATTCGTTTGATGAAGAGGGTCTTCAGATCGGTATGGAAAAGCTTTTTGCACTCGTCGATAAAAGGGGTAAGCTTTTCGGCCTGAAGGGTGTTTGATATTTTGATGAGCAGTTTGTCTTCGTTTTTCAGCGTGTCTATTTTTACCGTTCCGTATTTGTTTTCGGCGTATTTTACAGCGTTTTCAATCAGTTCGTTGAGCACGGTCGATATGAGCGTAGTGCACTCTTTATTTGAGTGCAGGTGGTAGTAATCGGTAATGAGCCCCGCCAGCCTGTCGGCATTGCTCCAGCAATTGGTGATGTCGTCAGGGGAGAAGGAAAGCGTCAGGTTCCTGCTCGAATCGCTGGTGAACGTGATATTGTCGCCTATGGTGATGGTTTTATTCATTGATTTAATCGCTATCTTTGATTGACAATATTTTAGTGCCCGTGCTTTAGTGTTTTGTTGCTTAATTGAGCGATTATGACTTAATTTTTGATAACATCATATTTATAGGTGTTCCGATATTCTTATTTACACTAAAGTAGCATAAGTTGATATTTGTTCAATTAAAAAAATTTTTTTCCATGTAAATTTTTAAGGGTTTTTTACGCAAACCGGTAGATAATGATGCGATACAAGTAATCCGTAATAATTTTCACTATGATATAATATAGAATGATAATCAGACGCAGTTGAGGATTTTTATAGACATTTTTTTTATTCATGATAAAGGATATATAATCATTCAGTATCAACATGAAAATTTTGTTATTAAAAATATGTATTGCTTCATCACTATTGCTCCTGGCGCTGACGGTTGTTTTTTCACAGGAGGAGCGCCAGATCGAACTGACCGCCCAGGGAATTCTCGCGCGCGTCGACAGAGTCATGGATTATCCCCTCGGCCTCATCAAAGGCAGGATAAAACACATAAGGCCCGACGGGGAATCGTTCACCAATGACATTTCCGGCAGGATAACGAAGGACGATTTTCTGTTCGTCCTCAGCAGCAAGGAGCGCGGGGACCAGCTTAAAATACTGTTCAATCTCGCGGGTGAGGATA
>JAKLIV010000055.1 GCA_022709405.1 Spirochaetota bacterium | reverse complement strand
GAAGGCCGCTGGCTGCCGCGATGATCGACCACAGGGGCGCCGCGGCTGAAGCAGTCAGGGAGAGATACAGCAGAAGCCCCGCCTCGAAGATAAAATATAAATACGGCACCGTGATGGTGATCGCGAGGTAGGGCAGCAGCTTCGGGCCCATGAGCCTCGTCACCGGCGCGCTGTCGTGATGGCCTGAAAGTATGATCTGCTGCCTGGGTTCATTCGACGGCTCGATGGTCCCGATCACGTTCAGGCCGGTTTTTGAAGGGAAGAACCTGTCGAAAACATGCAGGTAGAATCCGAAAATGCATGCCATCATGGCGGTTCCCGCCAGAATGCCGAGCGCGGGCACGATCATCCATGGCCCGGGAAAGAAAAGCATGAACAGCCCCAGCGCATAGAACGGCGGGATGATTTTCGTGTACGAATAAAAAGATCCAGGGTGAAGTGTGAATCGCTGTATCCGGGCGCCGTCGCAGAATGACTGCATCCTTTCATGGAGAACCGCGGCGCATTCGGCGCACTGCCGGGATCCCGTCAGGCGTGACCTGAATCGTCTGGTGAGCGCCGCGGTGTAGTCGATGCAATCGCTGACGAGAGAGGCTGTGTCTATCATTATTACTGCGCGATCCTGTTCTCGTTGTCCGTTGAGTCTTTTCTGTATTCTTCTGGAACCGGTTTGCCGGCCGCTTTGAAGGCCGCGAGGCTGTAGTTTTTCGAAACCCTGCAGAGCCTGATCGCGTTCTTGTATCTTTCTACAAGCATCTCGCCTTTTGCGTCCTTCAGGTTCTGGTTCGCCAGTTTGAGATATTCGGCCACCTTCGGGTCTTTGCTGTCGACCAGCTCGACCGCGATGTCGTCGGCCATTTTTTCGGTGCGCGCCATGTATTTTTCCGCGAGGCTCTTATACAGGCCCTGCTGGAGCGCGAGGTACTTGTTGAACGAGGCGGAGGCCTCGAGGTATTTCGACTGCAGCAGTTTCACCTTTCCCAGCTTGATGAGTCCTGCGCCTTCATCCAGCCTGCCGAGGTCGGCCTGATCGCCGAAATTTTTGGCCGGCACCTGGAGCTCGGCTATTTCCCTGTCGCATTTGTCGCGCAGGGTTTCGGCGTCGGAAAGATCGCTTGCGTAAATGCCGGTTGCTGACAGGGTAAAGGCCAGGACGAGCATAATGACTGTGAGCGAAGATGCTTGTCGGGAAATAAACGCTGATCGTTTCATGACTGGACCTCCTGGGTGAAAATGTAAATCCGATAAGGATAAAAGGGGATTCCCGAAATGTCAATAACTAAAGGGCCGGTTTTCATTCATATGTGTTGACGGCGGCCGGTATATCGGATCATTCTGGTTCAGCCATCATCAAGAAAACGGCAGGATTTCACCATGCATGATAAAAGAGATTTTGACGCACACGCCGCTACGTGGGACGGGAATCCTTCACGGGTTAAGCTCGCCCGGGAAATATCCACCGCCATGACTTCGTCGATTGAGATCAGAAAAGACATGGACGCGCTCGATTTCGGCTGCGGCACCGGGCTCGTGACCCTCGCGCTGCTGCCTCTCGCACGTACGGTCACCGGGATCGATTCTTCACGCGGGATGCTCGAGGCGCTTGACCGCAAAATCGCCGCTGCCGGGCTCCGGAACATAAAAACAGCTTTCTATGACGCCGACAGCGGCGAGCCTGTGCCCGGACGCTATCATGTTGCGGTGTCGAGCATGACTTTTCATCATGTCAGGGACACGGAGGCCCTTTTGCGCAGGCTGCATGAAGCGCTGCATCCGGGCGGTACGCTGTGCGTCGCGGACCTCGACCCGGACGAGGGCCTGTTTCACGCGGACAATACCGGGGTGTTTTATTTCGGTTTCGAGAGGGACAGGATGCGCGAGCTTTTCAGGCAGACCGGATTTGGTAATGTCAGGGCCCTGACTGCTGCGGAGGTGACGCGGCCCGTTGCAGGCGGGGGAACGAGGTCTTTTTCCATTTTTCTCATTATCGGGGAGAAGCATCACTGACGATGCAGGCGTCGCTGATGGCGCGCATCCGTGTGAAACCGATCGCGCCAAAAAGTAATTGATTTTTTATGGTGAAACAAATAGCTTACAGGAACATCAGAAGTTGAAAGGATAATAAGAATGAGCTTCTTTGAAATGTTTTTGTCGGGCGGGATTGTCATGTGGCCGATCTTGCTCTGCTCGATTGTCACGCTGGCAATCATCATAGAGCGCGCAGTGGCCTTCAGGAATTTCAAGGTTAACACGGTCGGTTTTTCAGAAAAGATCAGGGATGCGATTATCAGGAACGATATCGACTCCATAGTGAGATTGTGCAGGTTCGAAAAGTCGCCGGCATCCGAAATCATCATCAGGGGCCTGAAAAAGAGCCCGCACGGCCCGGCGAGGGTAAGGGATGCGATCGAGGACGCCGGCAACCGGGAGGTCCGCAAGCTGGAGCGGGGGCTCCCGGCGCTCGCGACCATTGCTGGCATAGCGCCGATGCTCGGGTTCCTCGGTACCGTTACCGGCATGGTTTCCGCGTTCATGGTCGTGCAGAAGAAGCAGGGATCGGTGAGTCCCGCGGACCTTGCCGGCGGCATCTGGGAGGCATTGATAACGACCGTTTTCGGCCTCATCGTCGGCATCATCGCGCTGACGTTCTACAACATATCCCTTTCGATGATCGGCAGGCTCGTTTCCGAAATGGAAGTCGTATCGACCGACGTTGTCGATTTTCTCGAAGAGCGAGACATGGTCGGGGCCAGGATCCTCGGTGACGGAGAGGGCCTTTAGGCCGGGGTGGGCGAATGAAGTTCAAGAGATCGAGCCAGCCTCTTACAGCTTTCAGCCACTCCTCGCTGACCGACATTACCATGCTCCTTCTCATTTTTTTCCTGCTCACCTCGCAGTTCGTCATCATGTCGGGCGTCAAGATCAAGCTCCCGGGTTCGAAGACCAGCGAAGAGGCTTCTCCGTCTATGCTGGTGGTGACGGTGACTGCTGACGGCATGATCTATGCCGCAAACAACCCTGTTTCACTCGATGCGCTCGGGCCGGCATTGAAGGCCATCAGGGACAAGACCGGCGAGACCGTTCTCGTTATCCGCCCCGACAGGGACGTTCCCATTGACCGTATCATAAAAGTGATCGATTCGGCCAAAACGAACGGCATTACAAAATTCACCCTCGAAACCGAAAAAGAGGGGCAGCGCTGAAATGGAGCCGGGTGAACACCGGTGTTTTTTTTGTATACAAAAAATGCTTGCAACGACCCTCCGATTTTTTTATTTGTAACATCTGCGGCGGAACTCGAATATAATTCTTGAATTATTCCCGGGACCGGGATATGATGCATGAATTACGGCGTGTGCCGGTCGCTCAAATCCAACACAGGTGTCCAGCAGAGAAAGAGATGCAAAGAAAAATACTCGATTTTATTTTTAACCAGTCGATAAAACGCGGCAAAGCGATCCTGATTGCGATGGCGATCGCCACAGTGGCGCTCGGGGCCTTTATCCCGAGGCTCGTTATCTCCTCTTCGCAGCAGAACCTCATCCCCAAAGACCATCCCGAACAGGCCCGCTACCTGAAATTCAACAAGGAATTCGGCGCGTCGGACAACCTCATAATCGTGCTGGAGGGCGACAGCGAAATTCTGAAGGCCCACGCCGACGAGTTCGCGGCCGAGCTTAAAAAACAGGATAAATGGGTCACCTCGGTCTTTCATAAGATCGACACGAGCGTTCTGCTCAAAGGGGCCCCGCTGTACATACCGGTCAAGGACCTCGAACACGGCCTCGAACTCATGAAGAAAAACCGGGCGTGGCTTGACAGAATCCAGGACATCAACGGGCTGCAGAGCCTGCTCAACCTGATCACCGTCACCATGAAGGAGCCGAATTCGGGCGTATCGGTCGATGCCGCGGCGAAGATTCTCGGGGCGTTGAACGCGGTGTTTGAAGAATGGAACCAGTGGATCGAAAACCCGAAACAGATCAAGCTCAAGCTTGCCGAAAAGCTCGCGACCGGTGAATTCGCCCAGCTCGCCACGCTCCAGGGCGGCGGATATCTTTTCTCCCGCGACTTCAAGATGCTTTTCATTCTCGTGCAGCCGAAAAATTACGACGATGAAATTACCTACCTGAAGCCGTTCATCGCCGATATGCGCGCCGCATGCGACCGCGTGCTCGCGGCGACTCCCGGGCTGAAGGACAACATAAAAGTCGCGTTTACCGGAATGCCCGCGTATGTCCACACCCAGACGGAGGTCATTTACGAGGATGTCGGAAGCGCCGGCATTTTATCGGTGATCATCGTTTCTGCAGTGCTTCTTATCGGATTCAGGTCGATCAAGAAGACCGTTATCGCGGTGATACCGACGGTCTCGGGCATCATCATCGCCCTGGGCCTTATCACCATACTCATAGGCAGGCTTAACCTGATAAGCTCATCGTTCCTTGCGGTGCTTTTCGGCATCGGGATCGATTTCGGCATCTACCTTCTGCAGCGCACCGAGGAGGAGCTGGGCAACGGCCTGAAATCGAATGATGCAATTTACAAGTCGGTCGTTCTGACAAGCCGTTCGATCATTTCGGGCGGGCTCACCACCTGCTTCGCGTTTTTCGCGCTCTCGATGTCGAGGTTCGCCGGATATTCCGAGCTCGGGCTCTGCGCCGGCATCGGGCTGCTCGTGGTCATGATCACGACGTTCGTGATGATGCCTTCGCTGCTCATGCTGATCCCGGTCGAGGCTCGTGATTACCACCTGCGCGAAAGCATCACGTCGACCGAGAAAATGGAGCGCAAGAGGTTCCATCTGGTCATCATCGGCGTCGGCTTCGTCGTGACCGCATTCAGCGTCTACGCGACCACGCAGCTCAGGATGGACTACAATGTGCTGAAGATGATGCCGCGCAACACCGAATCGACCATATATCAGCAGAAGATGGAGGATTTCAGCGATTTTAAAACATCCTTCGCCATGATTACCGACAGGAACCCGGCCCGTCTCGAAGAGGTCGTGGCGAAAGTTTCGAAGCTTCCAACCGTGAGCAGGATCGACTCGCTGAGCCAGCTCATCCCGTCGCATCAGGATGAGAAGCTCAAGATAATCAAGAAGATACGTCCCATACTCGGCAATTTCCGCATAGAGCTGGGCGAGAACTCGACCTCGGCCGAGCAGTACGTTGCGGTGCTCGACAAAATGACCGGGTATTTCGAGGAGGCGCAGGAAAAGGCGTTTTCCGGCGGCCAGAAGAACCTGACCGAGCAGATAGACAAGCTGCTCGTCAACATCGATTCGATCCGGGAGGCGCTTGCTTCGGACGGCAGGTTGAGCGCGCTCGCACGGACAAAAGCGTTCGAAAAGGAGGTCTTCGCGAACCTTGAAAAGGCGACCCAGATCATCCGCGAAAGCGTGAACCCGGCCAGGATAACCGAGAAATCATTCCCCACGGAAATCATCAGCCGGTTCAAGAGCGCGCAGGGCACATATGTGGCGATGGTATCCCCGACAGGATCGATCTGGGACATCAAGTTTCTGGACAAGTTTATCGGCGAGCTCAAGAGCGTGACCTCCGAAGTCACCGGTTTTCCGGTGACCCACAGGGTGTACGTACGTCAGGCCGCCGACGCCATCTTCGAGGCCATGATCTATTCGTTCCTGATCATCCTGCTGCTTCTGATCATCGATTTCAGGCGGCCCGCAGGCGTCATACTCGCCCTCGTGCCCCTCGCGCTGGGGATGATGTGGCTGCAGCTCGTGCTGTATATCTTCAAGATAGATTACAACGTTGCCAACATCGGCGGCCTGCCGCTCCTCCTGGGCCTGGGAATCGTGTACGGCCTGAGGATCATGCACCGCTGGAGGGAGGACACCTCGCTTACCGCGTTCGCCGCGACCAAGACCACGGGCCGCGGTCTGGCTTTCGCGGCGCTCGCCATAATCGTGGGCCTCATGAGCATCGTACCGGCCAGGCACAAGGGCGTATCGGATTTCGGCCTGATTCTGCTCATCGGCATCATCCTGTGCCTTGCCACGGCGCTATTCATCCTGCCCGCGATCATCGACTATCTCTACCACATGAAAAAAGACCGGGATGCCGCGCCGCTGCCAGCCGAAGGAATCCTCTCCATGGACGTGGAGCCGGCCGCGCCTGAAAAGAAGGCGAAAACTGCGGCCAGGGCAAAGGCGAAGCCGAAAGGCGCAGCTAAAGTGAAATCCGGGGCGAAGCCGAAGGCCGGAAAGTCCGATAAGGATAAACGTAAAAAGTGAAGAAAAAGGCTGTCAAAACCTTCAGGAAAAAGCAGGATTACGGCAAGGGCCTCAAGATTTTTCTGGTCCTGGCTGTCGCATCTCTCCTGTTTGTCGGTTACGTGAAAATATTCAGGGGAGGATCCCTGCGGGATTACGAGGGCGCCGGAGAAAAACGCATCACCGAAACGAAGGAGAGGATCGCCGAAATACAGGAGTCCCGCCTCGACGACGCCAAAAAATCCGAGCGCCTTGCGGCCCAGTACGCCGTTCTCGGCTCGGTATATCTCGAAAAACGGCGGTGGGGCGAGGCGATCGATTCATATTACAAGAGCATACAGTACGGCAACATCTCGGCGGTGGCGCATTATTCACTGGGAGTCGCCTACGGCAACCGCGGCGCCGAGAAGGCCGACGCTGCGGATTTCGAGAAGGCCGAATCGTCCTACCGAAAGGCCCTCGAGATGGATGGAAATCTTATAGACGCGCGGTACGGCCTGGCCCTGGTCCTGTTCTATCACCGTGAAGGCGGGCGTGACGAGGGGGTTTCCCAGATGGAGCAGGCCGTTGCCCTGAAGCCGACGCATTACATGGCGCGGTTCGCGCTCGCCCGCTTTTACTACGAGATGGGCCGGCCGGAGCAGTCCCTGAAGGCATACGAGGATCTTTCGGCCGACCTGGCCAAGCTTCCTTCTTCACAGCTCAAGGATGAATACGTAAAAAACTGCGACGCGAATATCAAGAGGCTGATGGAGGAACTCGCCGACAAGACCGGCGGCTGATTATCTCCACTCTTCGTCGGGAAGCGGCCTGTTGACGTCCTTGACGGTCGATTTCTCGATGAACCTGTCTTTCACGATCACAATATCGACACGCCTGTTGAAGGCCCTTCCTTCGGGGACGCTGTTGTCGTCCAGGGGACGGTATTCGCCGAATGCCGCGGATGAAATCTGCTTCGGGCTCACGCCCTCCTCTTCGACCAGGTAATGCAGCACGTTGAGGCTGCGGCTGGACGAGAGCTCCCAGTTGGATTTATAATTGTACTTCGCCCTGACCAGGTTGACCGGTGCGTTGTCGGTGTGCCCCTCGACGCGGACGAAATTCTTGATGTCCTTGATTATGCGGCCGATCTTGCCAAGCACCGGCCTCATCTCGGTCTTGAGACGCGCCGAGCCCTGGTCGAAGAAAACGTCGCCCGACAGCGTGATGACAAGGCCGCGCTCGTCCTCCTGGACGCGCACATACTTGGACTCGATTTCGGGCTTGAACGCCTCGACGGCTTTCTTGAGCGCCTGCGACAGCGCCCGGGCCTGCTTGCTCGCCGGCAGGGCCATCAGGTTGTGTCCCATCTGGGGCAGGTTCCCCGGAGAAAGCGACTGTCCGCCGGTAAGGGCGCCGATGGATCCCCTGAAGGACGTCATGGTGAGCCAGAAATCGTTCTGGGTCTGCACCGTGATGTCGCCCATCATGACGATGAAGAAGCACATGAGCAGGTTGTTCATGTCGCCCATGGTGACCATCCATGGCGCCGCTCCCTTTATTTCGCTCTTTTTTCTTTTCGCCACGGCCTATTCACCGATCTCCTGGGTTATGGCGTCGCGCTCGCCCGGCTGCAGGAACGAAACAAGCTTGTCTTTCACGATGCGCGGGTTGTCGCCAGACTGTATCGAAAGAACTCCCATGAGCACGAGCGACCTCTGGAGCACCTCGTTGCCGGTGAGCTGGTCGAGCTTGCGGCCCAGCGGAGTAAAAACAAGATAAGCCGCCACGGCGCCGTAAAAGGTCGTGATGATGGCGACCGCGAGATACGGGCCGACTGATGACCGGTCGTTCAGGTTGACGAGCATGAGCACCAGGCCCATCAGTGTCCCGATCATTCCGAAACCCGGGGCGAAACCCGCTGCGTCATCGAAAATAGCCTTGTGCGTGTCATGACGCGCTGCCATCTGGTCGATCTCGTTTTCCATGATGTTCTTGACGAGCTCGGGATCTGTGCCGTCGACAACGAGCTGAAGGCCCTTTTTCATGAACTGGTCGTCGAGCTGGTCAAGGTCGTCCTCGAGCGCGAGCAGGCCCTCGCGGCGGGCTTTTTCAGAGAACGAAACCATGGTCAGGATCAGTTCTCCCAGGTCAAAACGCTGCGGGAAAAGCGCAGCTTTGAAATACGTCGGGAATTTCAAAACTTCATTGAGCGGAAAAGCCACAAGCAGAGCGGAGATACAGCCGCCGAAGGTGACCATGACCGAGGGCGGGTCCCAGAACATGAGCAGGCTTCCTCCGGCAACGATTATCGCCATGAGAATAAATACTAAACCGCTTGCTATCCCAATTACTATTGCTATATCCATTGGTCCCTCGTTTACCTGGTTAAATGCAGGGCTCTGCCTATTTGAAAATATAATCTCAGTAGATATTTCGTCCTAAAATTTTACCGGCTTTAATATTATTTTACGCGATGATGCCCCCGGAATGACGGCGTTTTTGCCTTGACTGCGATGATGCCGGGCGGTATAGGGTTTTACCTGGACAACGGGTTTCAGCATGCGATGATCGGGTGCAAGTCCTGCGGTCCGGTGACGGCGCATCTGATAAAGAGGTGTCAATGGAAAATTACGAAGAAATGTACCGGAAAATACTCGATCGCATCGAAGCCCGCAGGAGCCGCTCGCGTACCTCCCGCCCATCATCGCGCAGGCATTTATTGTTTCTGGTAAATATCGTACTCCTCGGCATGCTGATTTACCTGTACACCGACAAGGGTAAAGACCGGCCGCAGGCGGTTTCAGCGGTGTTCCAGTCTGGCGACGTGCGTGTGCGTCTGAACATCCAGGATGGGCAGATCAACGGTTACAAATGCCTGATTTCGCTGATGTCTTCATCCGATGCCGCCCTGGCCATTCCGGTGAAAGAGGGCAGGATCATGGCCCTCGATTTCGCCCTCGGAAACGAAAAAATCGGCGCCCAGGAAATAACCCTTCCGGAACAATCCATCCGCCTCGCGCCCGGCGAGACCCGGGTTTTCAGCAGGAATATCGACGAGGAGGCCATAAGCGCCGCTGCCGTGAAATATCTTGAAAATACGCGTGAAACCCTGCCTCAGTTTCTGGGGATTGAGAAGAGAAGGGTGAAAATTGACGTCATTGCGACGCTTCTGATCGGCGAGGGTGGGAGTCAGTCGCTGTCAATCGATTACCTGCCGCGGTAACGTCTGTTTATTGTCTACCACCTCTTCCAGCGCCACAACATCGAGAAGACCAGTACGCTGAGCATGGCCATTCCGAGAATGGCCCAGAACGCCCACGGATACTGCGAAAGCGGTATCTTCACGTTCATCGAAAACGCGCTCACGATGAATGTCGGCACCATGATCGCTATGGTTATGATGTTCAGCGTTTTCATGAGGATGTTCAGGTTGTTGCTCACGATCGAGACCCGGGCGTCCATGAGGCCCGCGAGGATGTTCGAGTAGATTTCGGCCTGCCGGTAGCACTGGTTGTTCTCGATGGTGATGTCGTCGAGCAGTTCGATATTGGCCTCGGAGAACGCCAGCTTATGGGCGTGCTGTTTCAGGCGTTCGATGACGAATCCGTTCGAGTTTATCGCGTTCAGGTAGTAGACCAGGCTTTTCTCAAGGGTGAACAGGTTTATCAGGTACTTGTTTTTCATCGAGGTGTTGATCTTCTGTTCGAGGGAATCGGAAATCATGTTGATCACTTTCAAATGGTTCAGATAATGGAATATGGTCCGATAGATGATCCCCAGAAAAACGTCTTCAAGGGCTGCGATGCGGCTGAATATTTTGCCCTCGAACAGCGGCATCTCCTCCTGCATGACAACGATCAGCTTGTCCCTGAACCAGAAAATGCCGTATGACGAAACGGTAAAGAGGAAGGTTTCGCCCCCGGAATAGTTTTTCGGGCTTTTAAAAATGACGGCCCGGTGGTCGGGTTCGTATTCGATCCTGGCGAGCTCGTCGGGGTCGAGCGCCGAATTCAGGGTGTGCTCATCGAGTCTGTAGTTGTCGAGAAGCCCTTTGCGCTCCGCCTCATCCGGGCTGATATACATCAGGATGTCGGCGGTATTGAGGTCGCACCCCGCGATTTTCCCTGATTCGATTTTATAGTACTTGATCATTGCCGGATCGCCGCATATTTGAGTGCCGCATTGTTTTTCGTCCCGCTGGATATTGCAAGTATAAATTGTAAAGGGGGGCCTGTATATTACATTTTTGGATGTTTTCCAGCGGTTAAAGCTTTTTTATTCACCGCGAGTTTGCATATCCTGTGCAGCGTCGATAGCTTCGGGGAACCGGGGCCGCAGAACAGGTCATGGGCGGCTCAATCGTTTCTAAAAGGCAGCTTGACGATAAAAGCTGCGCCATCCCCCTCCTGGGACCGCACGGTGATGGAGCCCTTGTGGTTGTTGGTTACAATGTAATAGGAGACTGAAAGCCCCAGACCCGTGCCTTCGCCCGTTTTTTTCGTGGTGTAGAACGGCTCGAAAATCCTTTTCTGGGTTTCATGGGGGATGCCCGGTCCGTTGTCGGATATTTCGATGACGGCCATGTTGTCTTCTGCGAAAGTGCGTACGCCGATGACCGGTGAAAATTTTTCATCCGTGATCTCGCTCATTGCCTGGGCCGCGTTTTTCAGGAGATTGAGAATCACCTGCTCTATCTCCGTTCCGCAGCAGAACACTCCCGGTATGGTTTTGTCATAGTCCCGGATAAGAGTAATCTTCCTGAAGTCGTATTTCTTTTTGAGGCTGTAATCGTTCATCGCGATATTCAGGGCCTTTTCTATCAGGCCATGGATGTCTTCCACGGCGATTATCGGGTTTCCCCTGCGGCTGAACTGCAGCATGTTTGATACAATCAATGCGGCGCGTTCACCTGCATCCCTGACGGCCCGGAGGTAGTCGAGAACGCCCCGTCTTTGCGCGTATTGTCTGACCGCGGCAGGATCGATTCCCATGGCATCGGCCTCGGTTCTGTCGGCCTCGGTGTCGGCCTCAAGCCTCAGCGCGGCCATCTGCGCGCCCTGGAGTATCACGCCGAGCGGATTGTTGATTTCGTGCGCCATCCCGGCCGCCAGTCCCCCGACAGTCGTCATCTTTTCGGTCAGGATCATGAGTTCCTGCGTCCTTTTTCTGTCCGTGATGTCGCGCATGATGGTTGAATAGAATTCGACCGGTTCTGAACCCGATCTGTGGGACATGATGACCTGCGAGACGGGGATTTCATTGCCGTCCCTGGTCAGGAGAGCCGTTTCACCGAGCCATATCCCGTTCGTAGCCGCCGCCGGCATGCCTTCGTCGTGCATCAGCCTGTATGCCCACTCGGGAACGATGTCGCGGATTCTCTTCGTCTTCACTTCCTCGTTTGCATCCATGCCGAGCATTTTTTTCCCGGGCGCGTTTATGAAGATGATGTTTTCGGATGAGTCCGCCATGGAAACGAAATCGCTGGTCGCCTCGATCAGGCGGATCAGCCTCTCGCGCTCCTCTTCCATCAGTTTTCTTTCGGTGATGTCGCTGAATATCATAATGGTCATGTTGTTGATGAGGGATAGCGTGAGATCGATATCGAGGGGTCCCTTGGCCCCGCGTATCTTTTTTGTGCCGAAATGAATGACTTCACCCGGCCTGATCTTTTCGGTTTTTTCCCAGTATTCTTCCGTAAAGGCGTTTCGATCCTCCCTTGAAGGAAAGAGCTGATCGATAATTTTCGACGTTACCGGGGCATCGATCCTGTTCAGCCCGAAGGTTTTCGCGAAGGATTCGTTCATGTATTCAACGTCCCTCTCCCTGATCACGAGCACGGGAAGTGGAAAGCGTTCGAGCATTGTCCTGAACTTGTTTTCATTCTGTATGAGCTGCTCCTGGGATTGGACAAGCTCTTCGTTCATCGCTTCGAATTCCTCGTTGGATGCTATGAGCTCCTCGTTTGCCGCCTCCATTTCCTCGTTCAGCGCCGCGAGCTTTTTGTTTTTGTTTATCAGCTCTTCTTCGGATTTTTGAAGCGCAAGCTTCATTACGTTGAATTTGTCGAACAGTCCCAGGGAAAAAAGAATTATCATCATGGCTGAACCGGTCTGCCAGCTCCATGTGGTGATGAAATTCGCCGGGAGAACCGAGAAGTTTTTCAAAATGAGAAGTATGCCGCCAATGATGAGTACGGTAAAACCGGCCAGCGCGAACACGGCCTGTCGCGATCCCTTGATCGCTTTATAAAGTATGAACAATATAGTAATGGCCGAAAAATAAAGTCCCCATGCCTGGACAGCCTGCTTTAATATCGTCATACCCCTTTGAGGGAGAAGCAAAATGAGAGCGGCGGCGAGTATATCCGGAACGATTATACTGTAGATGATTATCCGGTCGAATACAGGATTGTCTTTTTTCGTTTCAAGGAAAGACCTGATGAACTGAAACAGCCAGATCATACCGAAGGTCAGAAAAAAATATGTGCTGTGCTGCTCCATCCATCTTGAGCCAGGCCAAAGGTATTGAAATCCCAGGCCGTTTACCGAAAAGATCATCATAATATAACATGAGATGAAAAACGAGCAGTAAAGGTATGCGCGGTCCCGCGTTGCAAAGAAAATCGACATGTTGTACAGGAGCATCACAATCATCAAACCGTAATACATCCACAGGACCGGCAGTTCCAGCGACCTGGCTTTCATAAATCCCCCCAGGGACCATGACTTCAGCGTAAAATTAATGGAGTTTGTCGATTGTATTCTGAGATAGCACGTGCTTCGGCCAGGCTGCACCATCAGGCGGTACACGAAATTTTTATCGATAATGTCCCTGTCGTTGAAGTGAAAATCTGTTCCGCCCCTGAACGCGGTGAACGCGCCTTTGCCGTCCGGCGCATGGAGGTCTATACGCTCGAAACGGCTGTTGTCCACTTCAAGCAGGATTTCCTTGATCTTTCTGGCCGGGTTGTCCAGCGTGAACCGGAACCACCATGCCGAGGGTGAATACCCGATCGTTATGACGTCCTTCTTGCTGGCGGTCCATCCTTTCGTGAGCGCGGAGATTTCGGCGATCTGGGCCTTTCCGGTGCGGTCCTCCATATATTGGATGTGCACTCCCAGCGGAGCCCCATTTATAGCCTCTTTCAGGATGTAGGGCTGTGTCTGCGCTGCAGCCGGGTTGTTCAGTAGAACCATGATGATGAGAAGTAATTTCAATTGCATTTCCCTTTTGTTTTTAAGGCCAATATTTAATTGTATACGAGGGCAGGCCATAAAGTCAATGCGGCATGCATGATAAAAATTCGATATTATGACCGCGAATCCCGTTTTTTTTGTTTTACTTTATTGAAGCCTTTGTTTTAATATTGCAGCCCGATATTCAGACCGGGACAAACATCGTATCCATGCTGCAACGCATGTGGAATCGGCATTTAATCGGGGTTTGAAAATGAATCGCGACATCAAAAAACACGCCATGCGGCTGATTCTTCTTTTCGGCGTCGTCAGCCTTCTCGGCGATATCATTTATGAAGGCGCCAGAAGCGTCAACGGCCCGTATCTGGCGACCCTGGGCGCCGGGGCAGCCGCAGTCGGCCTTATCGCCGGCATCGGCGAGTTTGCCGGTTACGGGATACGCCTGCTGTCGGGCCTTGCAGCTGACCGGATGCGCGCCTACTGGGTGTTCACGTTTGCGGGATACGGGCTCCTTATCTCGGTGCCGCTGATGGCCTTTTCGGGAACGTGGGAGGTCGCCGCCGTTTTCGTCGTATGCGAGCGGCTCGGCAAGGCCCTGCGCAGTCCCGCAAAGGACACCATTTTGTCCCAGGCCGCCTCCCGGGTAGGCAGGGGCTTCGGTTTCGGATTGCATGAGGCGATGGACCAGATAGGCGCGATTGCAGGACCGCTCATATTCGCCGCTGTCTTCGCTTTCAGGGAAGATTACTCTTTCGGGTATTCGCTTTTCTGGGCACCTTTCGCACTGCTGATGCTCATGCTCCTGTTCGCACGGAGACAGGCTCCAGACACGAGAGTTTTCGAGCAGGAGGCTCCACATAACGATAACGGCAACAGTCTCACAAGAGTCTTCTGGATTTACACTGTTTTTTCGGCGCTTGCTGTTGTCGGATTCGCTAATTTCAGCGTGATAGCCTTTCACCTGAAAACAAGAAACGTCATCACCGACGCCCAGATTCCCATGCTGTACGCCCTTGCTATGGGCGTTGACGCCGCCGCAGCCCTTGTTGTCGGAAGGCTTTATGATAAGCGCGGCTTGAAGGTCCTCCTTCTCATCCCGCTTTTAAGCGCACCGATTCCGTTCATGGCCTTCACCGAGAACGCGGCACTTGTGTTTTCAGCGATGGCCCTGTGGGGAGTGGTGATGGCCGTACATGAGACAATTATGCGTGCCGCGATTGCCGATCTGACATCGATAAAAAAACGAGGAACCGGATACGGCATATTCAATACTTCCTACGGGGTTTTCCTTTTTCTGGGAAGCTCGATCATGGGAATGCTATATGAAATCAATCCGATGTGGATAGGGGCTTTCACGCTGGTCGCCGAAGCGGCTTCGCTGCTTGTTTTCTTGGTGTTGACCCGCAGCGTGAAAAGGGGCGCCTGAAATTCCGGGCATTCATCGGGCTGCAGGGCAAGATTCCGGCTGAAGTTGTCGTCCGCTCCATGCACGGCCTTTGTGCTTGACAAAAACATTCGTTTAACTACTATAAATACGGAGGAAAATCAGGATGAAAAGCGGATATAAAAACAGGACGCGGAGAAGTTTTCTCCGGAATGGCATGGGCCTTCTCGCCCTGATTTCTTTGTCCGGGCCGGCCCGCCTTTTCGCCGGCGGTAAAAATAAAACGACCATGAAAGAAGGCCGTATAATGAAAGCCGCGGTGGTCTGGTTCAGCCAGGCGGGCCACACTGAAAGAAACGGAAAGCTCATAGCCGACACGCTGAAAAAAGAAGGTCTTTCGGTCGTTCTGGGCGACTACCGGGACTTCGACCGCACGAAACTCGCGACGGCCGACCTGATCATCATGGGATCTCCAGTATACTATTACGATGTGCCCCGGAACTTCAGGGAATGGCTCGGACGCATTCCCGGCATTGAGGGGGTCCCGGTTGCCGCATACGTGACCTTCGGCGGCGAGGGCGGGAACCAGCATAACGCCGTCTGTTCTCTGGCTGAGCTGCTGCAGAAAAAAGGCGGCGTCCTCGTTGCCATGGACAAGTTCGGCAACATGTCCACCTATCCCCCGACCTGGTCGATGGGTTACGATAAAAAGGTCCTCGCATACCGGTTTCTCCCCGATGAGAATACCTTTGCCCATGTAAGGTCTTTTGCAAAACTATCCCTCGATAACGCGCTCGGGAAAAAAACAATTTCCTACGAAAAGGAGCTCGACTTCAGGGAAGCGATCAAGGGAACGATCGCCATGTGGACCGGGTTCAAGCTTTTTTCCGGAAAATACTCCGTTGATAAAAAAACCTGCATACATTGCAACAAATGCGTGATGAAATGCCCGACAGGGTCCATCGACATTCACAGCTACAGCATCAACAAGGACACGTGCATCGCGTGCATGGGATGCGTGAACAACTGTCCGGTGCAGGCGGTGAACATGACCTTCATGGGAAAGAGGCTCCACGGATTTTTCGATTTTCTCAAAAAGAACCGGATCCAGATCAAGGAGCCGGTTTGAGGGTGGGGGAATGGCCCTGATCGCCCGATGTGCGGCCGCCATATGCTCGCTTTTTTTCTTCGCTTGTTCTTCCGGCAACGGCATCTCGATCCCTGACGATGTGAGGGGCGAAATGCGCTCTTTCGTCATCGGGCTGAGCGACTACGCCCGTTCAAAAAATCCTGATTTCATCGTGATCCCGCAGAACGGCCATGAGTTGGTGACCATGAACGGCGAGCACGACGGAACGTCCGCGCAGGACTATCTCGACGCGATCGACGGCGGTGGTCAGGAGGATTTCAATTACGGCTACGACGGCGACGGCGTTCCGACGCCGGATGACGAAAAGGCGTGGCTGAAGGGCTTTCTCGATATTCTCGAGAGCAATTCAAAGCAGGTGCTCGTCATCGATTACTGCAATAGTGAAACCCAGATCGATGATTCATATTCCAAGAATGATGGATATGGATATATAACTTTCGCCACGACCGACCGGGAGCTTTCTTCGATTCCGGCATATCCCGCGGCTCCTTATGAGGGCGATAACGAGAATATCGCCTCGCTGGCGGATGCGAAAAATTTCCTGTATCTTCTCAATTCAGCGCATTATGCGTCCAATGCCGCATATCTGGCGGCCCTTCAGGGAGCCGGTCACGATCTTCTCATCATTGACCTGTACTATGAAGATGGCGTAACTGCGCTTTCTTCAGCGGATGTCACCTCCCTGAAAACCAAATCCGGCGGAGGAAACCGCCTGGTCCTGGCCTACATGAGCATCGGCGAAGCGGAGGACTACCGATACTACTGGCATGATTCATGGCGGCCTGGGCACCCGTCGTGGCTGGACCATGAAAATCCGGACTGGGAAGGCAACTACAGGGTCCATTTCTGGGATCCGGACTGGCAGTCAATTATCTTCGGCAATGACGGTTCCTACCTGAAAAAGATCCTGGATGCCGGTTTTGACGGGGTTTACCTCGATCTCATCGACGCCTATGAGTATTATGAATAAAAAACAAATTCTCTGAACGCTCCCGAAATCCGCCCATACCCCGCTTTTTTTCAGCATAATTATAGCTTTATGACATCTTGCTCTGAGCAAAATTGAAAAAATATCTCCGGTGTAAATTTTTTTGTAACTGTTCTTGAATTTTTGAACTATATTAGGGTAAAAGTTCAAAATTTGAGGACTGTATGAACAAGAACAAGCACCTGAAAATTCTTCGAACAGCAGAAGCACTTTTCAACCGTTTTGGCATAAAAAAAACAGCAGTTGACGACATTGCATCATCTGCCCATGTGGCAAAAGGCACCATATACAATAACTTCGGAAGCAAAGAAGGCATACTTGGCGCACTTCTCAAGGACAAAATCGGCTCTTTTGAGGGGATGATGGAATCCGCCATCCAGAACATCAAGGACCCGGTCGAAGGCCTGAAATTCGTACTCATAGAAAGATTGAAGCTTATCCAGAACAGCCCTTTTTTGAGCGACCAGGTGATCAGGGTGGATGACATGACCTTCAATTCGCTTGTCGAAGACCTGGACAGGCTCGTCAGGACCATCATGGGGCGGATCCTCGACCGGTTTACTGACACCATTTCCATACCGGACAGAAAACGCATCCTCGACACTCTGGTTTATCAGCTCCGCGGGATCGAGCAGTCTATTCGGGGCGCAATCAGCGTGATTGACACTGAAAAGATCGAGCAGGACCTTGATTATCTCATTGGGATGATCATATCCCGCAGGGCTCATAAGTGATTGGAGGCTTCGATGAGTATAGATAAATTGATTTTCGATTTTTTCCTTTTTTCTGGAGTGGGATGGGTGATCGAGGTACTGTACCGTTCGGTCAGGTATAAAAGGCCGGTCAATCCGGGATTCCTGTACGGGCCCTATGTTCCACTTTACGGCGCCGGCGCCACGGTCCTGATAATGACCCATCATTTCATCGGCGGCGAGAACATTCTCGTACGGGCGCTTGTATACCTCGCAGTGACCACGGCGCTCGAATATCTCACCGGAGAGGCCCTGCTGCTTATATTCAGGAAACGATACTGGGACTATTCCCGCAATTTCATGAATCTTCGCGGACATATATGCCCGTCTTTCTCCCTGGCCTGGGCGGCCGCGAGCATCGTTTTTGAGCTCATTCTTTACCCCATATCCGGATTTGTCGCAGGACATCTGACTCTCGCCGAAATACGGACGGTGAACGTTGCCATGGCTTTTGCATTCATGGCGGATTTTTTCTATTCATCGGGGCTTGTTTACAGGGCTCGCGAAGCGAAGGTTCGCTATGACGATTTCGTCAGGGAGCGAGTGAGGTCCATTTTCGGAGGGTTTAACAGGCGGCGCGTCATGGTTCCGGCGCTCGATATCGCCCGCAGAAGGCTTGTCGGGATCAGGAATGAGATCCCCGATGCAGGTGAAGTGCTGCGCCGCTACCGCAGCTACCGGGATGATTTCGTCCGCAGAGCCGGCGTCCTGGAGTGGAGGAAAAAATGAAAAATAGCGGGATGAAAAACCTCACGCGCCTGTGGGCGGTGCCGGAAATTGCCGAGATACTGGATCACGAGGCCTTCAGGTCCATGAAATATTTCCGGCATCACGGGAGGGTCTCGTGCCGGGACCATTCTATCCAGGTCGCGCTCAGGGCTTTCGGCATGGCCGAACGATTGGGCGCCGACCGGGTGGCCGCGGCAAGGGCGGCCCTGCTCCATGATTTCTATCTCTACGACTGGCACACGTCCGGCCCGGGGCTCCACGGGTTCAGACATCCCTCGATTGCGCTGGCCAATGCCCAGAGGCATTTCAAGCTCAGCCGGGTTGAGCGGGACGCCATCAGGAGGCACATGTGGCCGCTGACGGCCCTGCCACCGCGGTACCGTGAGTCGGTCATCGTTTCACTGGCCGACAAGGCCGTCACGCTGACCGATTACCTTCGGCCGGTCAGGGCGTTATTTCAGGTGCAGAAAAAACGACTCGGCCAGAAGCACGGTCATGGATATGATCAGGGTGATGATCGTGACCGGAATTCCCGCCTTGAGGAACTCGCCGAAGCTGATGGAAACGCCCTCCTTGCGGGCTGATTCGATCACGATGAGATTGGCCATTGCGCCGATGATCGTGGCGTTTCCGGCAAGGGTCGATGCGGATGCCAGCCCGAGCCAGAGCAGCGGGCTGTCGGCTTTAGTAAGAATCGGGAGCAGGGCCACGACCAGAGGCACGTTGCTGACGATCTGGGAAAGGACGAGACTCACTCCATGCACGGCCGCGATGCCCTTTTCAGGCGAATCGAGATAGGACGCCAGGAGCGAGAAATCCATCAGCCCGCTTTTCTCAAATCCCTTGACCACGATGAACAGCGATGAGAAAAAAATGAGCAGGACCCAGTCGACGTCCTTGATAATCTGCGAGGGCTTGATTTTGCCGAAGATCAGGATCAGCGCAGAGCCGGCGAGAGCGATCACCGGGATGGGAAGACCGAGACGGTGGCTGAAGAAAAACAGGACCACGACCCCGATGAATATGGGCACCGACGCTTTCATCGAAGAGTAATTGTACTGGAAATCGTCCGCTTCGATGCGGATCGCCCGCTTTTTTTTGAAATGAGCCGGGTACACAGCCCTGACTACGGCGACGATCGCGGCCATTGACAATCCGGAAACCGGAAAAAGGTAGAGCAGAAAAGTCCCGTACGGGATGCCCGACTGGATCCCGATGAGCATATTCTGGGGGTTCCCGGTGATCGTCATCGCGCTTCCCGCGTTCGCCGAGAGCATTTCGGCTATGAGATACGGCATGGGGTTCAGCTTCGACGCGCGGCATATGGCGATGACGACCGGGGTGAACAGGAGCACGACCGCGTCGTTGACGAGAAAGGCGCTTGAAATTCCGGTGACGAGCACGATGATCCAGAGAAGGCGGCGCTGGTTGCGTGCGGCAGATACGGCCTTTCTGGCGATCAGCGAAAAGAATCCGTCGAGCTCAAGGGTTATTATGATTATCATCATGCCCAGCAACAGTGTTATCGTGTTGAAGTCCACGGCGAGGACGGCCTCGTCGAAAGTCATGATCCCGAAAATAATCATCGCCACCGCCCCGAAGAAGGCTGCGGAAGGGCGGTCGATGTTGATCCAGGGAAGGCGGGTGAAGATGATGCCCGTGTAGGTTATGACGAAGATGACGAGGGATATTATCTGTAACTGTGACATACTAAGGTCTCGAAATCAGTTCATTCCGGTTAACGGTCGCGGCGGCCTTTTCTTGTCTCGCGTATTTCGCGATTTTCCTGGGTTTTCATGCGTAATTCGTTTCTCATCTGCGAGCGTGACTGCCTGGCTTCCTCTTTCATTGATTCCTTTTCGGCTCCGTATCTGGATTTTTCAGTGTTCTCGGAAGTCGTGTTCTCGTATCCGGGCTTACTCTTTTGCGGGGTTCCGGTTGTCGCCTGAACTGCTTTTTTAACAGCCCCGGCCTGGAGTGTTTTCGGATAATTATCGGGAAGCTCGAAATTGTTGATACTTCTGATGATTTGGTTCCCGGCATTCCGGGCCGTAACTGATTCTGCTATTTCATAACGTTTACCGGGTTCGCCGTTCAGATACTGACCGTTCCTGAAACAATGCATTCTGACGGACCCTTCAGCCAGAATGATATCCGTTTGCTTTTCCGATACTACGACCAGAAATTTTGTCCCGAGTGATTCAATTTCACCATGCGGGGTTGAGATCATGTAGTTGATTTCCCGTTTCCGGTGATCGATGTCTGAAAGCAGGATGCCCTTTTGCACCGCGATACTGTACGTCGATTTATTATTTTCGATTCGTGATATGTTTACAGTCAGAGAAGCGCGGCCGGAGCTTTTTAGCCTGTAATAACTGCCGTATGAAGCGGTTATCGCCGTATTTTCATTTAGCTGCAAAGCGTCGCCCTCGTTCAGAATTCCGGAATTTTCAAATGCCCTGCCGTTGATCATAGCGATTCCATGTATTACTTTCATATTGATTGAAGCCGGTTGTTTTGGAATTGGTTGCTGATCAAACAGCCGGGAATCCGTGAGATATAAGGATATGCCGATTATTATCATTATCGATGCTGCGGCAGCCAGAATACCCGGATGATATTGGCGCTTTCCGCCTGCCACGCGGCTGGAGCCGTGTATTGCGGTCGATTTTCGCTGCATGGCGAGTATTTGGTTTTGAAGTTCGGTTGATGGGGTGATGCTGTTGTTGTCCGACGACTGAAATATGCGCGCGATTTCACGGGATTTTTTCCGGCATATTTCGCAGCTTTCGATATGCGTTTTCAAGCGGTCGAGTTCCTCTTTTGACCCGGTTTTCAGAACGTAATCGGCAATCATTTTATTGTTCAGGTGCTTCATCTGTTTATTCTCTTATTGTCAGACACTTTTAATTACTTAAACGGACATTAGTTATTAAAAAAACCCTCTTTTTCAAGGATAGTGTGCATATATTCTGTAATATTTTTCAGCTTTCTTCGGATCGTTCTCGATGATTTCCCCGTAATATCGGCTATTTCTTCGACTGATAACCCGTTTTCTTTTCTGAGCACGAAAAACGACCTGGTGTCCTCATCGGTATCGCGCAGAATATCATATATTCTGCATTCAAGCTCTTCTTTTTCAATCCGTGCAGTGCTGTCGTCGCTGCAAAAGATTGCCCGGTCATCATGGCTGTCTATCGATGTAAGCCTTTTGTTTTTTCGGATATGGTTGAGTGCGAGGTTGTGCGCTGTGCGATAAAGAAAGGCACGGATGTTGTCGACCTGTTTTTGCTTTGAATATTCAACGAGATTGGCAAACGCGTCATGGAGGATGTCCTCTGAGACTTCAGCAGACCCGGTCAAGCGGTTCAGGTATATCAGGATTTCCCTGGCATGTTCCCTGTATGCTGTGACTATTTTATCTTCGCTTATCAATTTTTTTGGCCGTAATAATATATCTTCGTGTCCTACAGAACGTAAGAAGATTAAAATTCAGGAGGAAGTCAATGAAAAAAATTTATGTCGGATCATTAGTGTCGGTTTTTGCGCTTACTGTGGGTCTCTGTGCTGCAGATGTCGACAAGGAAGGGGCCAGGGCACGTGAAAGAAGTAAGGAGAAGGCCATGGTCCAGGAGCAGACACAAACGAAGGATCAGGTTAAAGCTCAAGACCAGACCAGGATAAAGGACCAGGTCAAGGCGCAGGACCAGACTCAGACGAAAGACCAGGAGCAGCTCAAGGACGGTTCGGGAGACAAGACCCGGAACAAGGAACAGGTCAGGGACCGTGAACAGATGAAGAAAGAAGACAAGGCTGATGATTCCAAAGCGAAAAGAGAACAGGCGCGCAAACAGAACAAGGAATCTGAAGAGGCTAAAAAGGAAATCAGAAGCCAGAACAGGGAAGGTGGAGCCGAAATGCGCAGGTCAGGAGGCCGTGAAGGCAGAAACCGTTAGGTGTTACCGATTTGCATAACGATATCAGGCCCGGGTATGGCGAACCCTGCCCGGGATTTTTTTAATATCAATTTTTTTTGGCCGGAATAATTAACTTCAGTGTCATAATGAACGAGTAAAGATTATAATAGTTGGAGGAAGTCGATGAAAAAATATTTACTTTCAATATTCGTTTCAGTGTTTGCGCTTACTGTAGGGCTTAATGCCGCTGATGCTGACAAAGAGGGTGATAAAACCCGTGACAGGACGCGGGATAAGGTCATGGCCCGGGATCAGACTCAGACTAAGGACCAGGCCAAGGCGCAGGACCAGGCCCAGACGAAAGACCAGGAGCAGCTCAAAGATGGTTCGGGCGATAAAACCCAGAACAAGGAACAGGTCAGGGGCCGTGATCAGTTGAACACCGAAGATAAAACAGACGATTTAAAAGCGAAAAAAGAAGAGGCGCGCAAACAGAAAAAGGAATTGCAGGAAGCCAAAAAGGAAACCAGAAACCAGTATCGCACCCAGACCAGGGAAGGCGCAGCCAATAAACGCGGATTCAGCGGACAGGGGTCGGGCTCCGGTAGCGGCGGACGCAGATAAAGGAGCCGATATGAGATGCTGAACGGCATCATGCCTTAAGTCCCGCGCAGGGAATACCCTGATAGCCTGCCCGGGATTTTTTGCTTTTCATTTCGCGAGGTGGAACAATGAATCGATTTAAAGCGCGCACCGCTATTTTCATCTTTATGGTTATTATTACATGCGGCGGACCGCTGCCGGCAGTGGAAATGAATCCAGGACTCGAGATGGAGGCGGGATTCAGGACAGTTTTATCCTCCCAGTCGTCGGACACATGGCTGTATTACAGGCCGTTTCTTGATATCGGCTGCAGGACCGATTATTTTGGGATTTATGCCGGTTATGCGGCAAATGTAAACTTCAGAATTTTCGATGTCGAGTCCGCGTACAGGGATATTTCATTACACACGACATCGGTCAATATCGAGCTGTACCCGATCGGCGGACTGAGTGCCGGATTTGATTTTCACTATGTCATCGGCGAGGCGTCATACTCGGGAACCGAATACACGGCAAGCATCGGTTATGATTTCACGAAGATTTCGATACTGGGAGAATTTTCTTATTCGGCATGGGATTATCTTCTGAACGGCTCATCCACTGACAATATGAGCTATGCCGTGTATGGTGAACTGGCATATAATGCACTCGAAAATTTCAGTATCGATTTGAGTTATACTCATATGTACTATAAAAGCGATGAGCTCGGGATAGACATTCGTAAAAATGTTTTTCGGCCGGGGCTGATGGCTGGTATGAAAAATGTTGTATACTTTCTGGGCGGAGTCGGGCTCGGCTGGGCCGAGGAGACGTTTGTTGCCGGCTTCGATGCCGGAATCAATATTTATCCCTGGAAGTACTTGAAGATTTCGCTTCTTTATATTTTTTCCTATAACAAAGATCTTGATCCGGATGTGATTAATAACACCGCATTTTCTTCGCCTGATGAATCAT
>JAKLIV010000054.1 GCA_022709405.1 Spirochaetota bacterium | reverse complement strand
AATCATACCGGTGAAAATCGGGGCGTGGCGTACAGACCGGGTTCCAGCTCAGGTAATGCGGGAGAGCGGTATCGTCCCCGCACTTATAGAAGTTGCCCCGCGCCGTGAGCCCTCCGAATCCTTTCAGGCCGCAATCCCTGAAAATCCCGATCGGGATGCAGACCGCAAGTCCCCATGAAGAGATGCGGGCGGATTCATCGAGAGGCGCGCTCCCGAGGGAAGAGCTGCGCGCGATCGTATCGACCAGCGCCGGATCGAGCAGCGTGCGATCCCCCCTCTTGCGCCCATACGCGCAGTACGGCACGCCGGCGCAGTTGAACTCGAAATTGTAGTACACGCCGTCGGCGAGCGGCGAGAAGAAAAACTCCACGCAGCTGTCCCGGTAGACCGGCCCGTTCACCTCTGCGATCCTCGCGCGCGGGCGGTCTCCCGAAACATAAAAGCACAGCAGAATCCGGTCAATGCTGTGGCCGATACGGAACGAAACATCCGGCCTGTGCGCGAACGAGTCCCAGTTCACCGTATCGAGCGGATGGATCGGCGCCTGTTCCTGAAGAAAGCGCGCGGCTTCCGGTGCGGTGAAGCTCCGGGCCGGGATTGCTATGCGGGGAACGATCAGCTCTTTCATGGGGCGGGATTGCCCGGAGCAAGTGAATCCGCCCCGGGTGTCAAGGATTTATTATTTCCAGTCTCTGAACGCGGCAGGGACGTCCGCCGTGTATCCGTAATGCGCGGTGAATATCCTCTTCACCCCTTTGAATCCGCCTATCCTCGAGATCGACCTCTTCTGCTCTTCGGAATCCATATTGAAGAACTCGTTGAACAGGCCGACCTTCCCGTCCCTGAGGCTCAGGGTGTCGCCGGTGAACAGGTTCTCGCGGTTCACCAGAAACGACATCGACCCCGGAGTGTGTCCCGGGGTCAGGTACGCTTCGACCAGGGCTCCGTCGGCCTCGATCCTGTGTTCGTCCTTGAGGTTCCTGTGGTCGAGGTCAAACCTGTTGCGCATGAACGGGGCGCGCTCGGTCATGCCGTTGATCATGGGCTCCTCCTCGCCGGCGAGGTATATCACCGCGTTCCGGAACAGGCCCGCAGCAGCCACATGGTCGCCGTCCGAATGCGTGAGAAACACCGCCCTTACCGCGAGCGGGTCGATACCGAGGGATTTCAGCTCCGCTCCGGCATTGTCAGCGTCGTTTCCGGCATCGAAGGCGATATAGCCGGTTTTGGTCCTGACGAGGTATATGTTCACGAAATCGTCAAGAACGGCATAGATACCGGGCGCAACTTCCCCGGTCGCGAGCGGGGCCATCTTTTTCGTTTCGGCATGGAACTTGTACATCAACAAGCCGAAGAACATGGCCGCGGCGCCGAACACCACTGCTACGACGATCAGCAGGATTTTTTTCTTACTCATAGCGCACCTCCTATAGGTTCAACTGCATCGCTTCGTCCTTCGTCATCACCTTCGCGAATATCCCGTTCAGTGCGGCAAGGAACGAATTCTGGACATTTCCGGCCGTCACCTCGGCGCCGTTGATCTTCAGCGCCCGTGTCGCGCAGCAATCACCGGCTACAATGCATCCGTACCCCAGGTCAAAAGCGGCGCGCACCGTGGTGTCCACGCACAGGTGCGTCATCATGCCTGCCACGACGAGCCGTGAAACGCCGTTTTCCTTGAGATAGGCGTCCAGGCCGGTATCGCGGAAACTGTTCGGATAATTCTTGACGAAGATCTTTTCACCGGCAAGAGGCTTCACACTGTCGTGAAACTCCACGCCGCTCGTGCCCGGCAGAAAGAAGGCCGCTCCCGGTCTCACTGAAACGTGCTGAACGTGAACCACCGGCAGGGACCGTTTCCTGAAAATCCGCATCAGATCCCCGATTTTCTCTCCCGCCTCGACGCTGCCGTGCAGCTCCATTCTGCCGCCGGGGAAATAATCGTTCTGCACGTCGATGACGAGCAATGCAGTTTTCATAAAAACCTCCCTTCGGGATCCGTCATTCTGTCCGCATCACTTCATAAGCCGGACCGCTATTACGCTTTCGTCAATATGGATGCGATTCCTCAATCCTTCCCGAGCACCTCGCGTATCTTGCGCGCCAGAGCCTGCTCCGAGTATGGCTTGTTGATGAAGTTGATGCCCTCCTCCAGCACACCGTGGTGCACGATGACGTTAGACGTGTACCCGGACGCGTAAAGCACGCGAAGCCCGGGGCATGAACGGGAAAGACGGTCTGCAAGCATCCGCCCGTTCATGCCGGGCATGATGACGTCCGTGAGCAGCAGGTCTATGCGCCCGCAATCGCCTGCAATCGCCAGGGCTTCCTCTCCGTTGCGTGCGGCGACAACATGATAACCGAGCCGATCGAGGAGCTCATGCGCAAACGACAGCACCAGGGGGGAATCCTCGACCAGGAGAATCGTTTCGCTGCCCCTTGGAATATGGTCGCCGCCCGCCGGCTGAACAGTTTCAGGCGACTCGCTCTTCAGCCGGGGAAAATAAATCTTGAACGTGGTCCCGAGGCCGACTTCGGAATACACCTCGATCGCTCCCCCATTCTGCTTGACCGCGCCATACACCGTTGCCAGGCCCAGGCCGGTGCCTTTACCCTTGGGCTTCGTGGTAAAAAACGGCTCGAAAAGGTGCTGCTGCACTTCAGGAGACATTCCTTGGCCCGTGTCGCTCACCGATATCATGACGTGTTCGCCCGGCACGCAGTATGGATGTGTCGCGGCGTAGTTCTCGTCGAGTACGCTTCCGGAAACATCCAGTGAAAGCCGGCCGCCGTCCGGCATCGCGTCTCTGGCATTGACTATCAGGTTGAATAGTATCTGCTCGAGCTGGCCCGGGTCGGCCTTGATTACGGCCCTTCCCGGCTCCGCATTGATCACCAGTTCGACATCCTCGCCGATAAGGCGCGCGAGCAGCCCCCGCATCTTGCCGATCTCTGCAGCCGGGTCTAAAAGCCTGGGCTCGATTATCTGCTTGCGTGAAAATGCAAGGAGCTGGCGGGTGAGCTCAGCCGCGCTCTGTGCGGCCTTCATCACCACGGCGAGCCGTTCATGTTCGCGCTCTTCAGGAGGGAGCTTCTGCATGACCAGGGTGGTGTTCCCGAGTATCGCGGTAAGCAGATTATTGAAGTCATGCGCAATACCGCCTGCGAGGCGGCCTATGGACTCCATGCGCTGGGCCTGCATGAGCTGGGCCTCGAGCCTGCTCTTCTCCTCGTCTGACCGTACTCGTTCCCGGATTTCGTCCCTGGCGCGCGACAGGGCTATTTCGTTGAACGTGTACAGGGCGAAGGCGATGATAGTGACAAATATGATCGCCACGGTATTGTCGCTCAGGTAATCGACTACCTCATAATCCCGCAGCGCCATCTGGTCGCGGGAAAGATAGATAAAGGCGTAAACACCAGCGAGGGCGAGCGCGCCATACAACAGGATACTGAACCTTCGGCGCGAGATGATCATGGGCGTTATCGAGAGAAGACTTACAACCAGTATAAGCGAATCGAGGCGGCAGATAGGACTCGTTCTCTCGAGGATAACTGAAGCGAAGATGCCCGCAATGATGGATATGACGATCAGGTGAGCTGAAAGAAAGAAATGGCCGCGGATCAGCAGCACGAAGGAGCTTACTGCGCACGAAAAAATCATGAGATAGGTCACATAGAGACGGGGATCGATTTGGTCCCAGGATTTATTGGCGGCCCACGAGATATAGATCGCGGAGCCCGACACCAGGGGAACCAGAACAATGAGAACAAGGCAGAGCCAGAAAAACAGGCGGGCCTTCATCTGTATGGTGATATCCGCCCCGTCGTAAGCAGACAGGGTCCGGCTGAGAAACCCGTTCATTCACCCCCCGGAAAACTGGAATCCATTGATTGGATTATTATTCAACAGGATTGGTAACTATGCAAGGTATTTTTGGAATTTGAGAAGCCTTTTGACGCGGGAACGGACAGACATGAACACTATCATGGCGTCCGGAATGCGATTGATTGCAGGGGCTTGCGCCGTCATGTTGTGTTATACGAAGGCCGGGGAATTATTTATAAGCATCTTTTCTGTCGTCGATATCGAGCATAATGACTAAAATTTTATCACTTTCAATCTTGTAGAATATTCGATAATTCCCTACTCTATATCGATAAAGGCCTTCAAATTCGCCTTTGAGTTTTTTAATATTCGTTCCAAAGAAGGGGTTTTCCCGCAATTGCGGGTAAACATAATCAGATATTTTTTTATATATTTTGCCATACTTTGAATCGGCCAGTTTCGATGAAAAAGTATCAGTTTCCGCAATTCTGAATTTATTCGACAACTTTGTACTTCCCCTTTTTTACATCGTCCAGCCCCTTCCTGATTCCTGAAACCAGTCTGGCGTCTTTCATGATATCAGACATCTCGTAGTCAGAAACATAAATCTCGTTCGTGAGATAAGACAGGGAAGCATTCTCTATGAAATTAGATATGGTGCGGCGTTCGCCGTCGGCGGCTTTTTTCAGAATATTATAAACGTCGTCGTCAACCCGGACCGTTATTGTTTTCATCGCAGTACCCCTTCAATAAATGCAAAGTATTCAATAATATTCAAAGTGTCAACTATATATTCATACCGTCTCCTGGATCATATACTTGATCCATGCAGTAGATATTCCCTTCATCCGCGGTGCGTCTTTTGGGGGCAGCTCATGGGTGGTCATAATAAAACGATTATATGCGACTTTTTGTTCAGGGAAAAATATGATTTTCATGTTCAGAGCAACTTACTGCCGAAATCCTTTGCTCAAAATAAAGTTTGCTCCCGCGATATCAATATAGAGCTTATTCCAGAAGGTATTAGATGTGATTATCGAGTCATTCAATAATTGTGCGAAATATTATTGACGTTACCATGAAGTGAACCCCGTGCACTGCATTCCAGACCATTTGGGACGAGTAGCGCAGCGGCTTTGCAGAGTTATACGCAGTACCGCGATCCCAGAATAAAGGTGCCGAAGCCAGGATTGCGAATGCATTCTATAATATATAGCTTAAAATAATATTACCAATATATCATTTTATTTATTTTATAAATAATCAAGCAATAAATAAAAACAAGAATTGGTAATGTTGAATGTATAATTGTACCATCAAAATAAACTCGAATTTCATAATATATTGGAACAAAAATCAATATGAGAAAAGATAAAAAATAGAAAGTGTTTAGCAAATATGTATTAATTATTCTAGATTTGATATATTTTATAAAATTTGAAAAAAATACATAATAACAAATCATTGAAACGATAAAAAATATATAGCCGAATAATATAGCAGCATTATCTTTTGCAAAAATATCCTTAACATATTTCCCGCAAAAGATTATCTGAAATCTTATAGCTACATAAGCCTGATAAAAACAAAAAAATCCTAATAATATAAGCATATATTCAGGCTTAGATACTTTTATATTTTTATTTTCCATGATTAAATTAAAACCATTAAATATAAAAATGTAATTATCACCAATCGCTGCCATGGATGCCGGCGCCCATAATAGACCGATCGGTATTGCGTATAACGCCCCCGGAATTGCCGATGTTGGCTACACCCAAGCCGTAGCCAACGTGCCGTGCACCAGGGAAACTGGAATTCATTGAATGGATTATTATTCAACAGGATTGGTAACTATGCAAGGTATTTTTGGAATTTGAGAAGCCTTTTGATACGGAAACGGGCAGACACGAACACTATCATGGCGTCCGGGATTCCGTGAAAATCCCACTGTTCCATCATGTGCAGCCGCTGTTTCCCGGATTCAGTTCGTATTCCCTGACGACAGTGCCGGCAGGATAGCCGAAGCCGCATCTCGCGCTGTGCGTGCCGGATAGTTGACGCATGGTACAATCACGCCGCAGCCATGGCTTTGCGCCTCAGGCCGCGTGGTGTGCTGGGAGCAGACCTGGCCTCATATTTCGTCACAGGCGCCGGGGGTGCCGGTATCCACCAGCATATCATAGCCGTGTTCCGAGGCGGTCTGGTTCGATATCTTTATGAGACAGGTTCCGGGGGTAAGATTGAAAGAAGAGTCGCCGTCGCTGGCCGGAAACTCCGCATAATCGTCAAGGCAGTTTCCCGTGTACCCGATAATCGCGCACGTGCAGCCGCCCGGAAAATCCGACACCGTGTAGCACCCGGCCGTGCTCACCTCCACGGTGAAATATTCATCGCTGTACGCCGCCTGGGCTGTCCCCGGCCCATCGACGCCGGGCGTCAGGCAGGTACTGTTATTCCTTCCCTCCTCCTCCGCTTCCGCCGTCTTCAACGACCGGTACATTGAATTTGCCGTTCGTGATCTCAAGCGTCGGTTCGGCGACGCCCGCATCGAGCTCCATGCTCGCGATGAAGGTTCCCTCGATCGTTTCTCCCGCCTTTGTGATGTTCACAGAAGCAGTGACTTCACCATAATACACGGTTGAATAGACAAGATGGTAGGTTACGGTCACCTCATCGGTCATGTCATTGTCATCTATGTAATCACCGGCGACAGTGCCTGCAACTTCGATCTGTATGAACCGGTCGGTTTCACTGTCAGCAGCTTCGGCGTATATCTCGGTCTCACCGATGCCTCCATCCGTATCCACCGTGTATTTGTAATCCGTATCGTCGATCGTGAACGAGATATAATAATCAGGGGAATCGTCTTTTGGGTCATCGTCGCACCCGGCAAAAAAGATTCCGAGGCCCGCGACGCACAGCAGAATGACAAGAAAACGCTTCATCATGAGAGAACTCCTGCATCGGATTTGGTTTATTTTCGGGATACTCCATTATGGCGAACCAGTTTTGTCAATACTATTTCGCGCCGCATAACAGGGCAGCCCATTCGACGGATTACGGGAAAGCGGGCGTGCAGGCCGATACCGGCACGTAAGTCATCCCGCTATCGCCCCCTTTGGGGGGTTATGTGGTTTTACTCGCCTACTCGCAGGGTACGGGTTCCGAACACGGCGAATCCTCTTCGCATTCATACGTCGTGCAGCCGCCGTCGTGGGGATAGATGATGTATACCCAGGGAAAAAGCTTTTCCTTGTTCAGGCTCCACGCCTCGACGGTGATCGTCAGATTGCCCACGACATCGGTGGTGAAGGTCGTCTGGTGCCAGGGCCTGTAACCGCCGGTCCCCTGGTACAGCGCATCGTACAAATACGATTTCATCGTCCACTCCGTAAAGGACTTCGGGCTCTGGTTGATTTCGCCGAGGAACGTGTACACTATCTGCGATTCCCACCAGGGCGCCGGGTCCTCGGGGTTCTGCTCCTGAGACTGCGACACAGTGACGACGTTTCCGGCATACATCACCGAACATTTATATGCGAGATAGTCGTTGTATTCGGTCCCGTGGGCCGAGTCAAGGCCGTCATACCTGAGCTCCAGGGTGCTTCCGATTGTCCCGAGATTCGTCGTGGTCAGCGTCATGTGGAAATTGCAGCAGACCGACTCTCTTGTCCGGCTGTAGTAGCCGGATATGGATGTTTCCTTCACCGTCTTCCAGTCCGAGCAGGTGCAGTCTGTCACGCCGATTATATCAAGAATATTGAGCCATCCCGAAATGTTCGGGTTATACGACGGTATCTCGCCGGTGTCGAGCCCGAACGCGTCGCGCGCAAGCTGAAGCACATCAAGGGAGTCCTGCAGCTCGTCTCCGTAATTTTCATTTTCCAGGGAATCCCCGGGAAACTCCGGTTCGGGGAATTCGCGCGGGTCGAAGACGAGAAAAGCAACGGCATCGGCAAGGTATTCCTCCACGATATGCTCGGCGGATACGGGGCCTCCCTCGTCGGAGGAACCGCCGCCCCCGCCGCTGTCGCAGCCCGTCGCTGTCAATGAAAGGAGCGCAATGAAAAACAATGACAGAAAATTCTTCATATGTTTCTCCTTTTGATATTTGAATTTTTTACGGAAGACTTTAACGATGAGGTTTTTGTTCCTTCTTCGGTTCTCCACTTTGCAGGCGTTGTCGGCGGGCTATGAAACCTGATTTTAATCCCGATTCATTAATACATTTCCAGGAATCGGGATACCCACGAGGCGGACAGTAGATTCAGAGGATCCCGCATGCAAACAATAACCACATGTAACCGGAGAAAGTCAATAAAAAGTGCGCACCCCGCGCACTATACTTCTATGGGATAAACGCCGAATCTCCCGAAAAAGAGTACCATCCGCATTTTTTTCCGAAATCCATGTCACAAATCCGCCCTTTTTCATACTACCCTGTGATGCGACAATTTTTCACCCAGGAGGCCCCTTATGGCGACAGCGACATTGAACCCGGTATTCACCTCGATCAGCGGATCGGTCGGCGGAATCGTCCTATACCAGCGGTACGGCCGCACGATCATGCGCAAGTACATCATGCCGCCCAATCCGCGCACCCCGAAACAGCAGGCCAACCGTTCACGGTTCAGGGACGCAATGGCCTCGTGGCGGTCATTGCCGGATTACAGGAAAGAGTCATTCAACCTGCAGGCGCGCAGGCTTCACATGACCGGCCACAACCTGTACATCTCGCGGTACATGACGGGCGCTATGAACGACACCGAAGATAAGGGGCCTGCATCTTCCACCCCCTTCTCCCACCGGGAGAAGGGGGCCGGGGGGATGAGGGTATCTGCGCTTCACAGCCTGTCCCCCTCCGTCACCGCTCCGTCTACGGCGCTGATCTCTTCCCTTTATCACAATAAACACGGCATTCCCGGCGCCGGGAGCGCATGATACGGGCGATCCCGCCGGAAAGAAATCCGACGATTCTCAGTCACAGGGCAAATTGACGTCGGTCTTTTCTTCCGCTAAAACCTCGACCGCGAAACACTGGTCCAGTTCACCGGATTCGTCTCCCGAAACGATGACGTCATACGTGCCGGCCTTGACATAGAATCTCCCCCATCCCGATATCGGGATTTCACCGTCATCGCCGATCAGGTTTTCCCCGGGGTCACTCGACCCGTGGCTGAAAATGAAGACATGATAAATGATAAATGTTGTGTTGTTCCATATGTCAATCATGCCCGTCGACGAATCAGAGCTGTCGCCGCTGTCATTGTCGCACGATGTTCCGAGCACCATAGGAACGCCCACAACGAGGAGAAACAGGAAAAGCGCCTTGATCATCGCTGTTTTCATGGCATGCCTCCTGCAGAAAGATGATTGTTGATGCGGGGATATTGACTGCGTCAATTATATCATACAATGGCGGCGCAATGGATTTTTTTCACGTGCGCCCCGGCGCGTACCGCATGCCCGCCGGTTCTTGCATGCGTGACCGAGTAACCCCTTCGCTTGAGCTCATTTTGCTCGGCCGGGGCGATGCGGGCATCTTCCTCCACAAGGAGTATGGATTTCCCGCTCATCCCGACCATACCTATAATATATATTGCCGTTTTCTATTAATATTAAGTAATTTTTATGGTGCATGAAATGGGATAAAAGACCCGATACCGGAACAAACACCCGGGACCGGCTAGAATTTATTTATATTGCTGTCACACCCGACGCATGCGAGACTATAAGTACTACTGGAAAAAAAGGTAAACTCCATGTACAATCCTTTTGCCGAAAAAACCGGCCCCGAAGACGACCTCGCCCTGATCAGGGAATCCCTGCAGGGCAGCCAGAAGGCGCTCGAGGGCCTCATCCTGCGCCACCAGGCGTGGATATACAACATCGCGTTCAAGATGGTCATGGACCACGACGACGCGAGCGACATCACGCAGGAGATCCTCATCAAGGTCATCACCAGCCTGTCCACATACGATCCGCACAAGGCGGCCTTCAGGACCTGGGTGTACCGCATCGTGGCCAACCACGTGATCGGCATGAAAAAAAGAAAGTTCGAGGTCAGGATCAACGACTTCGAACGCTATGTTTCCCTGATAGAAAAGCTGCCCGACCACAGGCCCTCGTCGCTTCCGGGGGCCGGCATCCTCAACGAGGAGCTCAAGACCGGATGCATGATGGGCATGCTCATGTGCCTGGGCCGCAGGGAGCGGCTCATATTCCTCCTTGGAGCGGTTTTCGGCGTCACCGATACGGTCGGCTCCGAGATCATGGAGGTTAGCAGGGAGAACTTCCGCAAGATACTCTCCCGCTCGCGCAAAAAGGTCTACTCGTACATGAACGGCGTGTGCGGCCACGTGAACCCCGGCAACCCCTGCCGCTGCGCGAACAAGGTCAAGAACTTCGTCGACCTGGGCATGCTCGACGCGGCCAATCCCCGCTACTTCAAGCCCGAAGGCAAGAAGGTCAGGGACGCGCTGAACCGACGCTACGAGGAATTCCATCGTTCGTACTACGGGCCCTTCACCGAGCTCTTCAGGGACCAGCCCTTTTACGATCCGCCGGACATGGTGCAGTGGCTCAGGAACATGATCCAGCGCGAGGAGTTCAGGGACATGTTTCATGTGCATTAAAAACATTCGCCCGGCAAACATCAATGAAAGATTCGCCACGGAGGACACGGAGAAGAAGGGGTCAACCCCCACCGGTTTCGCTTTCACAGGTACAGATACCAGCGGGAGTCAATCTACACAGATAAAAGTGGATCCCCGTTTTCACGGGGATGACAGCAACCTGAAGGATTGCCACGGCTTGCTATCACAAGCCTCGCAATGACTGTCTTTTTCTCTGTGTCGAAGCAGAACAGGAAGTTCTGAACGCTTCGACCGGGAGGACGGGAGGGGGTCGGTATAAACACTAACATATATAAACCGGATCAGGAGAATAAGAATGGAAAACGTAAAAAAAGAAATCACCAGATCATTCCGCATGGAGATGCTCGGAACCGGCATGTACCGGGCGCTCGCCGCGCAGTACCGCAAGAGGTCAGACCTGTCGCTGCGCTTCCTTGAATTCGCCGAACAGGAGGCCATGCACGGCAGGCTTTTCAGGGAGCTTTACCGCAAGAACTACGGCGGCGCAATCGGCGGCGGAAAGTTCTGGCTCGCGGTAGGCAGGATCGCCGCGCTTTCGATGAGGCTTCTTCCGCTCAGGGCCAAGCTCAAAAGAATCGGCGCTGTCGAGGCCATGGCCGTACGGCAGATCGAGGACGCGCTTGCCGACGGCGGGGATTCCGCGTTCCACAGGGTCATCAGGAAGATACTCCCGGACGAGAAGGCCCACGCGGCCCTTTACGGCGAGCTGTTCGGGACGTCTGCCTGAAAAGATCTGCCACGGAGACACCGAGTACACAGAGAAGATCGGTTCAACCCCCACCGGTTTCGCTATCGCTCAACCACCTCCCCCTTATTAAGGGGGAGGCCGGGAGGGGGTCTACTCCGCGTACGCGCCGATGTCATATTGCGTGCGCGGGTTGCCGTCAATGTCGGATTCGAAGTCGAAGTCAGAAAACAGCTCCGCCGGCACCAGGGACATGAGGTCCCTGCCCGCTCCGGCCGCAGGCCCGCCGGTCAAAAGCGTATACGCCAGTGAGGCCGGGTCGTCGAATACGTCCGCGAGGTCCTCCTCAACGGCCTCTCCCTCTGCGAGCTCCCAGCCGTAGTACTCGTCCTGGCTCCATGAAAGCCCGGTGTACAGGTTGTGGCTGCGCCTGACGCAGGAGGCGTTCCCGCCGCCGTCGATTATGTTGTTCATCGAATAATAGGCGTTCTTGCCCGGGTTGTCGCCGATATTCAGGGACGCGTTCCTGTTGTTCCTCACCAGCGTGTTGTTGAAAAAGGCGATCACTCCCCGCGCCCAGGGCCCGTGCGAGGTGTCCCCCCATTCGTTCACGTTGCTCTCCCGGTCACAGGCGTCGACAAGATTGTTGACGAACCAGAGGTTGCCGCTGTCCTGGAACGTGATCGGGCTGCCGCTGTCGAGCACCCGGTTGTTGGCAACCAGGATGTTCTTGCATCCCAGGTACAGCGTGATGCCGTTGGCGTGGCTGCCGTTGCTGTCCGTGATCGTGTTGCCGGTCATCCGGCTTTCCTCCACGCCGTAGAACCGCAGGCTCGTGCCTCCGCTGCGCGTGATGATGTTGTCCCGCGCCGTGATCCGCGCGCCGCCCCCGAAGAATATCCCGGCCTGCCTGGGATTGTCGACGATCTCGTTGCCCTCGACCAGGGTGCCGTAGCACTCGCCGATGAAAATCCCCCCGTAACCGCCCGAGCTGCCGCCCTTGCGGTTGTGCGTGATGTAGTTGTCCTTTATGGTCAGGTTGTAGCTCGCGATGTGCGCGGCCGATATGGTGCCGATCCCGACCCCGTCGCGCAGCCCGGTGCCGCAGTGGTTGCGCACCTCGAACCCCTGTATTGCCGCATTGCTGCGCGTGTTGACGTCGATGCCGTAACTGCGCACCGAGCGGCTGATCCTCTCGCCGAGATTAACCGCGCTGCGGGGCCACAGAAGTATCTTGAGCCCGTTTTCGTCGGGCGTGGACGATGCGAAGTATTCGCCGGGGCCGTCCAGGGCGTGCGGGCTGTTGAACACCGCGTATGCCTGGTCGCGCCCGTCCGGGTAGATCGCGTTTTCGCCCAGGTCGTCAAACGTGACCCGGTGCGCGGCCGGATCATACGAGAGTATCTTCACGGTCACCACGATGTTCGGGTTGACCCACACGAGCAGGTACGAATCGTCCCAGTAGGATTCATCCTCCTGCGTGAAGTATTCATCGTCGGCCAGCGAAGTCCTGGTGAGATTGTCCTGTGTCACGGTGCGGAAACCGTCCGCGTCGTCATAGAAAAAGGGCTCGGCAGGGTCAGGGTCCTGCGCCGGCCACAGGAAATCGTCGTCCTCGTGAAGGTTCAGGCTCAACGGGTCCGCGTCAGCGGGTATGTACGCATAATAGATGTTCCCGAAATTTTCGGCTCCGAAGCATTCTTCGGCCGAGCCGCATGCGGTCCATCCTTCAACGAGATCGCTTCCGTCGATAACGGCCTTCTGACCCGCGGGCCACGCGTCGCCCCGGTATGTTATCGGATGGCCGAACGCGCCGCCTGCCTGCATGGCGATGTTTCCCCGGTACGCGACGCCTCCCCTGAAAAGCACGCGGTCTCCCGGAAGCAGCTCCACTGCAGCTGGATTGTTTTCGGCCTCCGGGTCGCCGGGTGCGTGCTTCCACGGGGCGGATTCGGCGAGTCCGCTGTTTCCGTCGCTGCCCGATTCGTAATCCACATAATAGACGCCGTCATGGTACTGCACGAACTCTGCGCCCACGGCCTTGTCGGAGTCCATGACCAGCGGAAGCGGATTTTCCCCGCTGTCGGTATCGCCGCTCCAGGAATAGAGCGCGTATCCATCCGCCGGGATTGCGGTGAGGCGTACGGTGAAGCCCTCTTTGTAGTGCGACCTTACCGGATCAACGACGATCGTTCCGTTTGCGGATTCGAGCACGGTGAGAGCATAGTACACCGAACGGGTGTTGTTGCACCCTTCCCCGCACGAAACGCACAGCGCCGGGATCATCACCACGAGCGCCCTGAAAAAAAGATGTATGGACCGCAATGCCATATGGATAACCCTGCAATCTTATTCCGGAGGATGGGATGAGCGACAAGACCGTTAATTATCGTGCTCCCGCGCCGCTTTGTCCATCAAAAAAACTCAAACCGGCCGGTCAATCGAGATTTTACGGCCCGTTCCCCCGTAAATCATTGTTGACATGGCCGCTGCCGGAATATATCATAATTATCCGTAATCAAGGTAAGAGCGCTCCCGATGAAAAAATCCCGGATCACGATCATATCCGTGACGGCCGCCGTTGCGGTCATCGCGTTTCTCTTTTTCCTGAACCACGTCATGATTTCGGTCAGGCTAAATGAACTTGTCGCCGGCCTGAAAGACATCGACCGCGCAGAGGCGAGCATCGACCATATCGGCCTGGTCGCCACCTACGAGGTCCACAAAAAACTTTTCGAGAACAGGATCAGCCAGGACGGGGCGGACGAGATCGAACAGAGGATTCAATCCCTCCGGGTCCTGAAAGAAAAATCCGGCGGCCCGCTCCCCTCGTTCAGCGACATCCTGACCCGGCCGGCCCTCGGCGTGATCAACTTCAACCGCGCCATACTGGGCAAGCCCCCGCTGCGCACTCCGCATATTGACGATCCGCTGTCACCGGACATGGACCTCGCCTACTATTACGAGAGAAACATGCATTTCGACCGCGCCATAAAGTTATACGATAAAGCGCTCGCCCGCCCCAACCTGGCCAGCGAGACCAGGGCTGGCGCCCTGCTCCACCAGGGATACTGCTACGCACTCGCCGACCGCGAGGCCGATGCGCGCAGAAACTACATGAACATCCTGGAAAACCATGCGCGGGAGAACAGCGCGGTGACCGCGGCCATACTCCTGAGATATCTCGACGGGTTCAGCGCCGCGCGCCGGGTCATCCTGACCGGCAATGAGGGCCCCTTCATGCGGAGCCAGAAGCTCATAAACCTCCTGGCGTACCGGCAGGCCCTGACCATCCTCGAATCCGTCGGGAACGACGCAAATGCCGGAGACCGGGCCGCTCTGAAGTATTTCGAGGCGCGGTGCCTTGCCGGCCTCGGGCGCACGCAGAAGGCAGCGGAGAGCTACCTTGACGTGATCACCTCGTTTCCGGCCTCGCGCTACGCGAAATATTCGAACAGGAAGCTCTTCATGATAGGCTCATCCCAGGGAAACGTCGCGATAACCGGGCTGGCGGCCAAAATCAATAGCAGGCTGAAAGACCCGCTGCTCGAAAGGATGATGGAGGAAAGCGCTCCCGTTCCCGGGCCAGTGATCAAGCCCGGCAGGGAAATCGCCGTTGAAATCCCCCCTGAAATGGCAAAGAAAATAGACATCATGACCGCCGAAAAGAAAAAGGCCTCTTTCCCCAGGGGCGCGTCCCTAATCGTGTATACCGACGACGGAAACATTTTCAAGGGCAAGGTCATCGAAGACGGCCAGGATCAACTCTCGCTCGATACGTCGATCGGCGTGATCAAGGTAAAAAAAGACAGGATATCCAGGACAGCCTATAAATGAACACGCCGAAAATCCCAGCCCTGCTTGCCGCCCTGGTCCTGCTGCTCCTCCCGGCCCCGCTCCTCGCCGATATCGTCGTCACCGGTGACGGCATGGTCTTCAACGGTAAAATCATCCAGCACATCAAGGGCGTCCAGGTGAAGCTGGGAAACAATCACGGCGTATTCACCATCAGGCAGGACAACATCAAGGAGATTCACCTGACGGGCGACTACCGCGAGGACATGACCATCTTCAAAAAAATGGGGAGGAACGTCGACGAGAACGAGGTCAGGGCCAATTACCAGGCCGGCGTCGCAAAAATTGAAAACCGGGGAAAGGAATCCCGGGCCGAATACCTGCTGTTCGCATCGCCGTTCTTCAATTTCAACCTCGGAAGGCTCGAGCCGATCCTGCCCTACGCGTGGGGCGCGCTTGTCATGGCCGACGCCCGGTTCGGGACCGAAACCCCGGCGCTGAACGCAGGCCCGCGGGTGGAGCTCCAGTACCTTCATTCATCGAGAGGGATTAAAAGCATGGAAGCGTTCCGTTTCGCCGCCGGTCCCGCGCTCGCGTTCCCGGTCGAGACCGAAAAACTGACCTTGAACCTGACGTTCTCACCGGAACTGGGCGGCGGCTATTACGGCGCCCGCGGCCGCGACGACAGGGACGCCGGCTTCAAGCTGAATTTTTTCCTTGATGCGGGCGTCGAATTCATCGTATCTTCATGGGTGATCGCGCCCATGTTACGTTTCGAGTATGTCCATGACGACAGCGCTCCGCTCATGGCTGTCGGTGTTTCACTGGGCGCCGGCTACCTTTTCGGCCACGGGAAGCCCTCGCCGGGCCGGCCGAATCGGAATGCTCGATAGAAAATCATGGGGACGATCGATCAATAATGACGATGACAGGCGCAAATAAATTCCGCGGAACCAGGAAACGGGCGCTCTCGCTCGCGTTCTTCCTTGCGCTCGTTCTCGCGGGATGCGGGTCGGAGTTCAGGGTTCTCTTCGATGACCGGCACACGGTCGTCCTGGACCATATTCTCGTCACGCCCGATACTTTCCCCCTCGAAACAGGCCACTCGCTGCAGCTCGCGGCCACGGCCCATTACAGCGATTCAAGCACCGCGGATATCACCTCCTCGGCAGCCTGGGTCTCGGACGACGGATCCTGCGCGACCGTGGACGCAGGCCTGGTGACCGCGCTCGCCGAAGGAACCGCAACCGTTACCGCAACATATTCGGGACAGAGCGCCGCCGCATCCGTGACCGTTACTGCTGCGGTATCATTGCCGGTTTCCATATCGATCGAGCCCGCAGCCTTTTCCCTTGAGCCGGGCCAGACGCGGCAGCTCATTGCCACCGCGCATTATGCGGATTTGAGCACCATGGACGTGACCGCATCGGCCGCATGGGTTTCAGACAACCTGGCTGCAGCGACAGTCTCGGGCGGCCTGGTCACCGGCGTTGCAGAAGGAACATCGGACATTACCGCATCATACTCCGCCATTGAGGGCACGGCGTCGGCGACCATTGTCGCGACCGGCTCCACCTGGATATACTGGACCGAAAGCACCGGGGCCATAAAAAAAATGACGTCCACGCAGGAAGGCGAATCCACCCTGGTCACTGTCACTGGCGTTCCACTGGACATCGCGCTCGACAGCCCGGGCAATATGATGTACTGGACCGAGGACGAGGGCGGCACGTTCGAAATCAACCGCGCGGCCGTTGACGGGACTGGAGAAACGGTCTTCGGCTCCTATCCGTCGGCCGCGTATCACGGGCCGGTTGAAATCGCCGTTGATCAGGATAACGACATGATCTACTGGAGCAGATACCAGACCGGACCGCTGGAAAACAAAATATGCGCATCCCCTCTTTCATCATTCACAAACGTCAATTGCAGTAACGCCCTCGCCTATCCCTACACGTTCAGCATCGCGCTCGACCCCGGCAACGCGCGCATCTATTTCAGCGTCAACAAATACTGGGACGTGGGAACGCCCGCGGGCTCCGGCCGGGACGGGGGAATGTACCGTTCATCTTCGACGATCGGGGACATCACCGCGTACCTGTCGTCCTACTTCACCAGCGGCCCGGTCGACATGGATTCCGCTCCGCTGAGGGACATAGCGGTGGACGGCGCCGGCGGCTACGCGTACTTCGTGCTCTACGCCGACGAGGCGACCGGCCCGCAGATCATGCGCTCGGGGCTGGATTTCAGCAGTCCGCAGGCGCTGGTAACCGCGAGCGGTTTCGGGATACAGAAACTCGCGCTGGATATATCCGGGGGTAAAATATACTGGACCTCGCCGGTCGACTCAAGCATATACCGGGCCGATATCGACGACGGGAACGAAGTCGAGGTGTTCGCCGCGCTCACGGGAGCGCCGACCGGCATCGCGGTCTCGGATTAGGACGGGTATTTTTCGAGCAGATCAGCCAGAGGCAGCGGACGCGAGAAATAGTATCCCTGGAACAGCGCGCATCCGTAGTTTCTGAAAAATTCCACCTGTTCAGGCAGCTCGAATCCCTCCGCCAGCACCTTGAGGCCCAGCGCCCTTCCCAGGTCCATGATGTACTTTGCGACCTTTTCCTTCCTTTCATCGCCGGGCACCGCCTGCACGAAGGCCATGTCGATCTTGAGGATATCGATGGGAAGCTCGACCAGATAGGTCAGCGATGAAAAGCCCTTGCCGAAATCGTCTATTGCGATCAGGAAGCCGTTTTCCTTGAGCCTGACCATGTTTTCCCGGGCCAGGTCTATGTTATCGACGAGGGTGCTTTCGGTGATTTCAAGCACCACTCTGTCGGGCTCGATGCCGTGCTGCTTAGCGAAAAGGGAGAGGAATTCGCCGTATGACGGGTCGCTGAACTGTCCCGCAGAGAGGTTTATGCTGAGGCCGAACTTTTTCCCGATCTTCATTTCCATGTCGTAAAACGCCTTGCGGACCACGAGGTTGTCAAGGTCCTTCATCATTCCGGCCTTTTCGATCAGCGGGATGAAATCGCCCGGCCCTCCTATGCGGGGATCGGGATTGGTGCAGCGGAGAAGAGCCTCTGCATACAGGAGCCCGCCCCCGGCGTCGACCACGGGCTGGTAGAACAGGACGAATTCATCCTTCGAAATGCAGCCCCTGAGAAGATTGACCGCGCCGATTTTACGGGCCGCGCCCTCCAGCAGCCCGCTGTCGTAATGGACATAGCAGTTCTTTTTTTTCTTCGCGCTGCGGACCGCGCGGTAGGCGTTTCCCATCACGGTTTCCAGGTCGCCGCCATGCTCTGGAACCATGAGGATTGCGGCGCTCACGGTCAGCGCGAAAGAACCGCCTGAAACGACAAAGGGGTTCCTGATGCTCGATATGATCATCGACGTCAGGTTGCCAGCGGATTCCCGGGAAGCGTCGTTTCTCAGAAGAAACACAAACTCATCCCCGCCGATGCGGTAAATGTCTCCGGCGGAAGAAAAGTTATCCGTCATCCTCCGCGCAAGCATCCTGAGCACCTCGTCTCCCACGGTCTCGCCGTACGATTCATTGAGGTTCTGGAAATCATCGACATCGAAAAAAATCAGGGAAAAGCCGGGCCCTCCCGCGGTGTTTTTCTCCAGTTCGAGCTGGAGGTCCTTCCTGAAGCTCATCATGTTCGGCAGATCGACCTCGGCGTCGAAGTACAGGACGCTGCTGATGTCGCTCTGAAGGTCGAGCACCTTCTGGTTCCTGGTGATATAGTGGTTGCTCACAATAAACGAAAGAGTCAGGACGAGCGCCGAGACAAACAGGGGCATGCCCGGAAAACCGCCGGGGATGAATGCCGAACTGCGGCCGAAATAAATCGCATGATACAGCATGTAGACCGTCACAAAGGCGGCGACGCCGACTCCTGAAAATATTCCCCATGCAAGAAAGCTGTTTCTTCCCCGGATATCCGAAAGAAGAATGATTATCATTGAATAGATTAAATACACCGCAAGCACGAACTCCATGGTCAGGTGCAGAGCTCCTCTGTAAACCGCATCAGAACCGGCATCGCGCTTCAGGAAAAAATCCATGTCGAGCAGACTGGCGACAATGACCGCTGTAGCGCCCAGGATCCCTGCACCGAGAAAAAGACGGTTGAGGGTTTTAATCCTCCCCTCCAGTTGTAAAAAGCGGCCGAGGAAAACGGGGATAACGATAAAACTCGCGAGAGGGGTATATTCCCTCAGCAGCAAAAAAAGCATCGCCCTGTCCGCCGCGGGATGTAAAATAGTATAAAAAGACGACAAAGCGTCCCCGAGAACGAACAGAAAGGCCAGCGTGCTTATCAATAAGGTAAAGCCGACCTCCATACTCCGTACGCGATAATAGCTGAAGCTGAAATAGGCAACGGCGAAAAAGACCGTCCCGGCGATAAAACATCCAAGACAGCAGTACAATAATGCAGTGTTATCCATATTCATCCATATTCATCCGTGTTCATCTGTGTAATAAAGAATTCTATCTTTTTTGTCCTCAGTGCCCCCGCGGCAACATCCCCGGGCATCTTTATCATATACTTTCGGGATGTAAATCCCGACATTCCGGAACGGGCCGCAATACTCATTGAGACACCCATCCGGCAAAGCGGCATTTATACAATAATAAGGCGCAGCATGCGATCTTAACATAATTATTTTTCCTGAATACAAAAAAATATACTCACGTCAGTTAATGAAAAAATCATTGAAATATTATTGAGCCTGGATATTATTACAAAAAAACAGTGCATCGATATGAAAAAATTCATAACACATTCGATCGGCTTCAGGATTACCCTGTTCTATTTTTTGCTTACCCTGATCAACCTGTCATTCGTCATTTCAGTCATTTTTGAGAACCAGGTCGAGCTCATAACCAGAAACGCGAAGCTTGAATCCGAACGTCAGTTCCTCGAGCTTATCGATGCCGCGAAACATTTTGTCGACGAGGCCAGGACAGGAGGCCTCTTCGCCCATGAAAAAGACACGGAAAACCTCTCCCGGTTCATCAAGGTCATAACCCCTTACGCCCCGAATTACGCGATCATCACCGAAAACAACAGGGTCATCGGCAGATCGAGCGAGCGGATGACAATCCCCGAAACCGCGACTGAAGACATCATGAGGGCGATAACCGCGAAAAACTTTTCAGGGAAAGACTACTACCTGAGGGTCGATGAGAAAAAAAAGAACATCTACTGTTATATACTCCTGGGAGATACGGGACAATCGCAGACCGTGCTCCTCACAGTGAAGGGCCTGGGCATGCTCGACGAATCGCTGGGCGCGCTGTACAGGCAGGCTTTGTTCATAATTATTGTGGTGCTGGTTTTTCACTCCCTGTTCGCCCTTGCCCTGTTCAGGTACATCATCAATCCCCTGAGACTGCTCGAGCAGGGGGCGGTAAAGCTCTCCCATGGAGACCTCAAGGCGAGAATCAGCATTTCGAACAGAAACGACGAAATCGCATCTGTCGCCCAATCGTTCAACACGATGGCGGATTCAATTTCTTCCAGCATTGAAAGACTCTCCGGTGAAGTGAACACCGCGAGGGATTCGCTGCAAAGGTCCGATCATCTGTCCATAAAAGACGGTCTGACTGATCTTCCGAACCGGACATATATGCTCGAGCGCATAAAAGAAGAGATCGAATTATCGAAAACGAGAAACACTGCGCCCGCCCTGTTCCTCGTCGGCATCAACGACCTCGACGAAATCGCCGAAATTTACGGCCGCCAGGCGGAGAACATCATACTGCTGGAAATATCGAAGATCGTCGCCAGGAACTGCGCCGGGAGGGAGATCATCTCGCGTTTCGCGCATGATCGGTTTGCGCTTTTATCGATTGACAGCTCGCCGGAACATGCCCGGAGTCTGGCGGAAGCCATCAGGTTGGAAACCGAAAAAAAGACGATTGTCACCCCGGACAGCTCTTTCTCCGTAACTGTTAATATCGGCGCAGCGATCCATAACCCTGCCGCAGCCCGGGAACACGAAAGCGGCGCAGGACTGCTATCCTCAGCCGAGAGCGCCCTTGCGAGGTCGAGACAAGCGGGGAAAAACGGGATCGCCGTCGTTTGAATTTTCCTTATATAAAATTATTGAACCGGACCCTCCGCCATGACTGAAACCGTCTATGTCCTGAACATCATCGCCATTTCCCAGGGTTTTTTCCTTGGCATGGTCCTCGCATTCAAAAAAAACGACACCCTCGCCAACAGGATACTGTCAACCTTCATCCTTGCCGTGACGTTCAGCATGATGACCAATTATTTTCATCTTGCCCGCCAGTGGACGGCCTTATATTACATGCTGTACGTCAATCTTTCGTTTTATCTCCTGTATGGCCCCCTCATGTATCTGTATACCCTGGCCATTACCCGGAGCATGAAAAAGAGCCTTGCAGGCTACCTGTGGCACCTGGCTCCATTCGCGATTTTCTTCTTATACATGATCGTTCGCCACAGAATCATTGAATGGAGCGGCGAGATGGATTTCAGGCCGTTTTATTTGAACGACCGCCTGCTCTCCTATCCGAACCTTGTCATAGTGTTCCTCATCGTTCTGCTGGGCTATGTTTCCCGCTCGCAAATCATCATACGCCGGTACAAGAAACGCCTGAAAAATTATTTCTCCGATGTCGAAAAAATCAGCCTCGTATGGCTCTCCATGCTGCTCTTCGGCACTTCCATTTTTTCCCTGCTTCTCATCGCCTTTCTCGTCATTTTCAGGGACCTCACGGTCAATTATTTCAACAGCCAGTTCGTCCTGGTCATCTATATCAGCTACCTGGCGACCCTGTACATGCTCGCTTTCTTCACCATCCGTTATCCCGAGATATTCAATTCAAAAAACATCGGGGCGCTGAAAGAAAACGGGGAAAAGGCACCTAAATATGAAAAACTCAGACTCGACGACGATCTGCGGCTGAGCTATTGCGAACAACTTCTGCACATGATGAAAACCCGAAAGCCCTACCTGCATGATTCCCTGACGCTGAAGGACCTGGCCGAGATGCTTAAAATACCCCGCCACCATCTTTCGATAATCATCAATTCTGACCTGAAACAGAATTTCTTCATGTTCATAAACGGCTACAGGATTGAAGAGGCGAAAAAAATGCTGACACATCCGGAATACCGGGACATGAACATACTCAATATCGCCTTCAACTCGGGCTTCAATTCAAAGACCACGTTCAATACAATATTCAAACAGATTACCGGGATGACCCCATCCCAGTTCCGCAGCAGGAGCCTCTCTCCCGACGGCCAGACTGAAAGCGCCATGGGAAAGGCTTTCCTGCCCTCCATCCCCGCAACTGAAAAAAAATAGTTTATTGAAGCATTTTTTCGTTCGGGTTTGCAAGGTCGAACGACGAGTCCCTGTCCGATGCTTTAGAATGTCGAAATTGCTGATGTTTCTTATTCACCAAAAAACAAACCGTCTGTACGGTAAATTACTTGATTAAATCTTCTGATTTATGCATCAATAGCCAAGTGATTATTTACGGGAGGGAAAATGATCAAACAAATTCTGATCGGTGTATCAGTCTTTTTATTCTCGGTATTTTCTGGATTGGGATGTTCCGACATCGAGGCGCCTGATTCCGGAAACAACGGGATTGTCGGTTCAGCCGAGCTTGTCGCGGACGATTCATGCGACGGATGCTCCGGTCAGATCGACAGCGAGGCCCTCGGCGACGTCGGGGAGGCGCTCGATGAAAGCGGCGCCGAAAATTCACAAATCGCCCTGAATCTAAGGATCACGGTTCCGAAAAGCGAAAATCCGCATAGCGAAGGCGACTGCGACCTCTGGGCCACGCTCATACGCCCTTCGGGAGACAAAAAGCTCCCCACCATCCTGATAGCGGCCCCGTACAGGCGCGAAATGTGCATCATGATGGGAATCGGACTGGTGGCCAAGGGATATAATATTATGGCTGTCGACATACGCGGCACAGGATCTTCCGAGGGAGAATGGTCATCGTTTGACCTTGTCGAACAGTACGACATACGATACGTGGTCGACCGTTTCATCCCGTCAATGTCCTGCTCGGACGGAACGGTGGGGATGTTCGGCATGTCGTATCTCGCGATCATTCAGTACCTTACCGCGGGGCTCGTCGACCAGGATTCAACCGGCGAACCTGTCCACCTCAAGGCGATCTTTCCCGTGGTCCCGATGTCCGACGCGTACCGCGACATCGTCATGCACGGCGGCAACCTCGACATGCTCTTCATCCCCATATGGCTCGGCATGGTCGACATGCTCGGGATACTCCCTTCTCTGCTGAACCTGGGGATAGACGGCAAGCTGACATCCGACATGATCAACGAGGCGGGTGCGACGTGGGTCGAGCACTGGAACTATATCAACGACACGATCTACTGGATCATGGACATAGACCATTTGAACGACGGAAATTTCTACGATTCGAAATCCCCGATGGCATACTGGCCGCAAAAGCCCGCAGGCGGATGGGATTTCTCCGAGGGCAACGATCATACAATCTCAAGCAAGCTGCCGGTCTTTACCATGGGAGGATGGTTCGACATCTTCACGCGCGGCACCCTCAACAATTACCAGTACGGCCTGAAGAACCACTCGACATCCGACAAGCGAATGATCATAGGAGAATACTACCACATGTCCGGAGCTGCCGCCATGGGGATCAATTCGCTCCTCACCGGGGACCTTCCCGCACGATGGTTCGACTGGAAGATAAAGGGCAAAGACGACCCGTTCCTCGATGATTTCCCGGTGACCCTGTACGTGATGGGTGAAAACAAGTGGCGGGCCGAAAAATCCTGGCCCCTCCCCGCTTCCAGGGTCGCCAATAAAACCATGTACCTGACAAAAAAAGCTCCGACGCCCATTGACGGCGACTGGTACACCGAAGACGAGGACGGCGACTACGAGGACAACAATTTCGGGCTGAGCGCGGCCAGAAACGTTTCGGGCGAGAACCCCGTGCTCAAGCACAGGCCCATGCTCCTCGACACCGCGTTCAACCTGAACGGAGCGGTCTCGCGGTCAAGCGCGCGGTGGAGCGCCGGATCTCTTTCATCCACTTCGGACATGTCCAAGTAT
>JAKLIV010000053.1 GCA_022709405.1 Spirochaetota bacterium | reverse complement strand
GAAGTCCTTTACCGTGATCAGGTGGATGTTCGGCGTCTCGTACCACTCGTAGGGCAGGAGCCTGTTTTTCGGCATCGTTCCCCTGCACAGGAGCTGTACGCGGGTGACGTAGTACGCGAAGTTCGGGAAGCTTATGATGGTGTTTTTGCCGATGCGCAGCACCTCGTGAATGACGAAGTCGGGCCTCTTGGTGCTCTGCAGGGTCTGGGAGAGGATGACGTAGTCGAACGAGTTGTCCTTGTAGTCTGAGAGCCCTTCGTCAATGTCGCCCTGGTAGCAGTAAACGCCGCGCTCGAGGCACTGGCTCACGCTCTGTTCGGATAACTCGACCCCGTAACCGGTCACGTTCTTCTCGTTCTTGAGCCTCTGAAGCAGCAGGCCGCTGCCGCATCCCAGGTCGAGGACCCTCGCGCCCGCCGGTATCTCCCCTATAATCAGATCATATCCCAGGTCTTCCGCCGTGCTCATGTGTTGTTATCCGCGTGGCTTTTCAGAAAATTCGCGATGTTTTTCTCGAGCGCCCTGTTCTTCACCAGGAAGGCGTCATGGCCCTTATCGGTCTCGATGTCGGTGTACACGACATTTTTTCCGTTCACGCGCAGGGCCTTCACGATCTCCTTGACCTGCGTGCTCGGGTAGAGCCAGTCCGAGGTGAAGCTGACCACGAGGAAATTCGAGCTGACCTTTTCAAAAGCGCTGATCATGCCGCCATGGTCCTTGGCCAGGTCGAAAAAATCGATGGCCTTGGTGATATATATATACGAATTGGCGTCGAACCGGTTCACGAACTTGAATCCCTGGTGATGCAGATACGTCTCGACGAGGAACTCACGGTTGAAATCGAAATCCGAAACGGCCGACTCCTGAAGGCGTCTCCCGAACTTCTCGTGCATGAGCGTCTCGCTCATGTAGGTGATGTGGCCGATCATCCTCGCCAGGGAAAGGCCGGAGTCCGGCGCCTGCATCCCGTAGTAATCCCCCTTGTTCCAGGCGGGGTCCTTGAATATGGCCTGGCGGCCGACCTCGTTGAACGCTATGGCCTGCGCCGACACCGAGGCCGACGTCGCAATCGCGATGACCGAGCGGACCATCCCGGGATAGAGAATCGACCACTTGAGGGCCTGCATTCCTCCCATGGAGCCGCCTGCGACAGCGAGAAGTGAATCGATTCCCAGGTGCCTGACCAGGTGCCACTGCGCGTTGACCATGTCCCGGATCGTCACCATCGGAAAAGAGAGCCCGTACGGTTTCCCGGTGGCCGGGTCTATCGAAGAAGGGCCGGTGGATCCGTCGCATCCGCCTATCACGTTGGAGCAGATGACGAAATACCTGTCGGTGTCGAAGGCCTTCCCCGGGCCGATATATTCATCCCACCACCCGGGATAGCGGTCTTCGTGCGAGTGATACCCCGCCGCGTGGGCGTTGCCGGACAGCGCATGGGCAATGAGTATGGCGTTGCTTTTCTCGGCGTTGAGCGCGCCGTATGTTTCATACGCGATGGTGACCGGGCCGATGGTTCTGCCGCAGAGGAGCTCGAAGGGTTCGGCGGGCCCGGCGAAGGTGAAATACTCGGTAGATACGACGCCGACTGATGGATTGTCGATGGGCTCTTTTTTTCTCATGTCAACCGCACGCTGATGAGAATGCGGTTAACTGCAATCTCATCTTTCGAAGCGTCTTCGCTGGAATTAGCACCTTGCTCTCGCAGGTTGCCGCGGCGTCACCGGGCCAGGTCCCTCAACCGCTCTCGATAAGATGTGGTAACAGAAACGTTTATAGCGCATCTGTCAATAAAAAAAGAAAAATATTGCGGTTTAGAGTTTTAGAATCTCTTTAAACACAATGGGTGCTTTTATCTATACAATTTGTCATTAATCAAAGGAAATTATGTTGACATATTTGGGTTAAACGATTTTGGTAGATTTAAAATCATAACATATTCATCATTTTTTGCGTAATAATCCGGGAAAAATAGCATTTTAGGAGGATTTCGTATGAATCTTGCTGGGTCCTACGGCTTACCCGCAGCCGACGTTACCAGAGAATTCTACTTCAATGTCGGCGGACCGCACGGGTTTATGAGATGGGGAATTTATATCTTCATGTTCATATCAATGTTTTATCTTATATACACCGTTGTCAAGAAGGTGCTGATCTGGAGACAGGGAAAACCTCAACTGAGGACCGATTATCCCGAAAAAAGGCTTATCGCAGTCGTCAAATATGTAATGCTCCAGGTCAAGATACTCAGGGAACAATTCGCGGGCATCATGCATGCCAGCATTTTCTTCGGGTTCATCGTCCTGTTCATCGTGACGCTGATCATAGTCGTGCAGGAGGACTTCACCGGCCTGTTCTTTCACTATCACTTTCTGACCGGTAACTTTTACCTGATATGGTCGCTTTTCGGCGATCTGTTCGGCCTCATCGTCCTTATCGGACTCGGCATGGCCATTTACAGAAGGTACAAGATCAAGCCCACACGCCTTGACACAAAAGGCATCGACACCTTCGCCCTGGTGCTGCTTGCAGCCATCATCGTGAGCGGTTTCTGCAACGAGGCGATGAGGATCGCGATAACCGATTTCCCCGAATTTGAAGTATGGTCGCCGGTAGGATACGTCCTTGCAATGCCTTTCTCCCTCATCGGAACCGAAACCCTCAAGGGTATGCATTACATCAACTGGTGGGTGCACATGCTCGCAGCCTTTTCGGCCATCGGACTCCTCGCCACCGACAAGCTCGGCCATATAATCATCTCCACACTTAACGTCTATTACGGCAACCTTGAGAACGAATCCGCCAAGACCAAATATGCGGTGCCGGTCATCAGTCCGGCCGAATTCGAAACCGCCGAGACTTTCGGCGTGGGCTCGGTCGAGCAGTACACATGGAAGCAGCTCATGGACGGCGACGCCTGCACGCGCTGCGGACGCTGCCAGGACAACTGCCCGGCATACCTGACCGAAAAGCCGCTGTCTCCCAAGAAAATGATAAACGACGTCAAGGCCAACATGGACGAAAGGATTCCGAAGCTCATGCTCGCCGAGGACAAGTCGACGGTCGAAACGACACCGCTCATCGACGGCGCGGTCCAGAGCGACGAGTTCTGGTCATGCACCAACTGCGCGGCGTGTATGGAAGCCTGCCCGGTCAACATCGAGCACGTCCCGAAGATGATCGACATGAGGCGATACAAGGTCCTCATGGAAGGCGACATGGCTGCCGAGCTCCAGACCACGTTCCAGAACATGGAAAGCAACTTCAACCCGTACGGGTTTGCGTTCGCCAAGAGGGGAGAGTGGCTGCCCGCCGATCTCGGCGTGAAGACTCTTGCCGAAGACCCCGAAGTCGATTACCTCTACTTCGTCGGCTGCGCCGCATCGTTCGACAAGCGCAACCAGAAGGTCGCGATCGCGCTGCTCAAGGTCCTCAAGCAAGCCGGCCTCAAGATCGGCATCCTCGGGTCCGAAGAAGCCTGCTGCGGCGACGCAGCGATGAGGGGCGGCAACGAATACCTGTTCCATTCGCTCGCCACCACCAACCTCGAGCTCTTCAAGGCGTACGGCGTGAAGAAGATCATAACGACCTGCCCGCACGGCTACAACATGCTCAAGAAGGAATACAAGAAATTCTCCGAAGTCGGCATGGGTTCCGACGGTGAAAAGCTTTCGTACAATGTCGAAGTCTTCCACCACACCGAAGTCATCGCCGAGCTCGTTAAATCCGGCCGCATCAAGCTCAAAGAAGCTCTCCAGGCCAAGATCACCTATCATGACTCCTGCTTCCTCGGCCGTTACAACGAGATTTACGAGGAGCCTCGCGACGTCATCAAGGCGATCCCGGGCACCGATTACGTAGAAATGAGCCGCAACCACCGCACAAGCTTCTGCTGCGGCGCAGGCGGCGCCAGGATGTTCATCGAGGAGCACCTCGGAACGAGGATCAACCAGTTCAGGACCAAGGACGCGCAGGCATCAGGCGCGAACAAGATCTGCACGGCTTGCCCCTTCTGCATGACCATGCTTTCCGATGGAGCCACCGAGCTCGACATCCAGAACCTCGAGACCTACGACCTCGCGGAGCTGGTCTGCAACTCGATGGAGAAATAGAACTGAAGCGGGCTAATCCCGTGAAGATACAAAAGGCCGTCCCGAAAGGGCGGCCTTTTTTTTGGGAATTATTGAATTAATGTGAGTGCTCAATGAATAAGCATGAGACAAATTACATCATCCTTTTTTAATTAAAACATGCATATTTTATAAAAACAGTTGATTTATCGTACGAATAATAGTATTATTTAGAATATTATTAAGAGGATTATATTATGGCATATATAATAACAGCAAACGATCTCAAAACAAGAGGGGTATCAATACTGAATGATGAATCAGCAGACGAGTCAGAGGTAATAATCACCGTCCATGGTAAAAGCAAATACGTCGTTATCCCCATCGAAAAATACAACTACCTGAGAGAATGTGAACTGGATGCGGCCCTCAGTGAAACAAAGAAAGATATTAAAGAAGGGAGGTTTGTAAAAGAATCCGTGGACAAACATATCAAGAGAATAACCCGTGGCTGAAATCATCTATACCGATAGCTATATTCGTCGCGCCGGAAAATTCATTAAAAAGCACCCTGAACTTCTCTCGCAATATGAAAAAACACTGAAGCTTCTGGAATTGAACCCGAAACATCCCTCGCTGAGGCTGCACAAATTGCATGGCAAGCTTTCAGAGTTATATTCGGTATCCATCAATATTTCGTACCGAATATCGCTGGTTTTCATCATCGAGGCAGACAGGATAATACCGGTTGATATCGGGACGCATGAGGAGGTGTATAAGTAATGAGTTAACGAGGATTCCCCTTCCAGCGAATCGAAATGTATTTTATGATCAGGCATTTAATCAATTATCAACCCAACTCGGCCTTCAGCTTCTTCACGATCCCGTCATCCATGAGGTACCCGAACGCGTCGATGAGCTCCTTCTTCTCGCCCGCGGCCTTCATCGAGTCGATGGTCATGTTGATCAGAAACCGCCGGTTCGCGTTGTCCATACCGATGATCTGGAGCAGCATGTTGCGGAACTCCGTGTCGCTGCGCGCGATCTCGATCATGCGCACGAAAGCTTCATTGTCAGAAACCAGGTCCATTTTCATTTATTCACCATCTCCATTTTGTTGTGTTTATTGAAAAAATACAGCAGAATCATGACCAGCGCGAAAAACATATATCCAAGCGGCACCATCCCGGCCATCCCGAATCCTATTTCCGACGAATGAATAAGGCCGAAAAAAGAGAAGACGACAAGGGGGATGGTCCAGGCGAACGCGCGTAAAAAGTCTTTCTCGATCAGGTACACGCCGACCGCGGTGAGAAACATCGCCGAGAACAGCGAGCCCTCCGAGAAAACCAGTATGCCCTTGATGTGCGGGAGCGCGCCGGCGATTGCGGCGTTTACCTCGGCTGCGCCCAGCCCTCCCTCCCGGTTCACGAACTGGCGCAGGAGCGACAGCCCCCATGCGGCAATGGCAGGCATGAGGCCGAGCGCGACAGCCGGCGCATGCTTCACCGGCGTGGTCTGGAAAGCCTGGGCCGTGATGACCAGCCCGATCCACAGGAGTATCGGGTACCCTGCCTCAAGCGGCACTGCGGCCACGATCACTCCCATAAGCCCGGTGAAGCAGATGATTGTCATCACCGCGCCGTTTATGATGGAGTATCCGGCGCGCGCGCCGAGGCCCTTCCACCCCGGGTGGCCGATATACACGGTCGTGGGAAACGGCGACCCGAATGCTGCGCCAAAGATAGTACCGATCCCGTTCATCAGAAGCGCGGGCTTCGCGGGATAAGAATCTCCCGCGGCTGAGGCAGACTCGATGTTCTGCAGTGTGCCGAAAAAGCTCATGAGTCCCATGGGTATCGCGATCGAAAGATACGGAACGATGTTGTCGAGACCAATTGCGGTCAACGCCCCGTACAGCTCGAAACCAGGCATCCATAGTGAAACGGTTTTCAGCGAACCTTTCAGCGCGCCGGGGTCCATCGCTCCCGTGCTCCAGGCTATGGCAGAACCGATCGCGAGGGCGTAGAACCCGGCCGGAATTTTCAGCGGAAGCTTCGCATGTGAAAAATACTCTGCAAGTATAAGAGCGAGCGGGATGAACGCGATGAGAGGCCTGTCCCAGATCTTTATGGTCTGGTCGAGCGCGATAAACGATATAGCGATCCCGGCGAGGGTGGAAAGGAGCGCCGCCCTGGGGGTGATCTTCCTGATCCATTCGCCCATGAAAGCTCCGGCTCCCTCGCAGACGCCGCTGACAAGGCAGCTGACCACGCCGACCTTCCATGCGAGGTCGGCGTCTTTTGTGTGCATGTACACCGGCGCGATAATCAGGGAGAAATAGGCGATCAGGCTCACGGTGTTGATCCCGTAGGGCAGCGCAGTAACGTCATCCCTGCCTTCTTTATGGGCCAGCTTTCTCGCCTGCCACGAGTAGAAGATGTTCCCCGACAGCACCGAGAACGCGGTTGCGGGAAGGATCTTGCCGAAAACGAGCCCGGCCGGCATCCCCAGTCCCAGGCAGAGACCGGTAATGATGAGAAGGTTCACCAGGTTATCGATGAACAGCCCTATAAAGCCGTCTATGTCTCCCCTGACAAACAGCGGGTATCTGAATCCTGTCGTACCGGCCGCCATGGTACCCCCTTCAATCGCGCTAACCCATTATTTTTTCCATGACCGCCTCGACGGTCATTCCGCTAACGCAGATGGTCTTGTTTCTCCCTTTTTCACCCTTTCGGATGGAAATATACGATTTCGCGACACCGATTTTTTTGGACAGCAGCTCGATGCATTCAGCGTTCGCCTTCCCGTCAGCCGGGGGCGAATTCAGGCACACCCGGACGTTTCCGTCAGCATCGACCGAAACCGACCTGCGGGACGATTTCGGCGTGACCCGTATTTCAAAAATCGCTTCCATTAAAGATTATTCTGCCCCTATTCCCGACCGTGTCAAATTATATTTGACATGATAATGGACCCGAAACATAGATTTTGTTAAAAACAGAGAGAGGAACCGATGCAAATCATTCTATGCGAAAACGGACCTTTCATGGTCAACACATACCTTGTCTACAAAGAAAATACCATGAAAGGATTCATCATCGATCCGGGAAGCGATATCGGCCCGCTTCTCGATCACTGCGACGGCAACCACATTACAGTCGAATCCATAATCGCTACCCATACCCACATCGATCATATTGCCGGGGTCGGTGAAGTGCAGCGCAGGTACGGCATCCCGTTTTACTGCAGCGAGAGGGAAAAGGATTTCATAAAAAACGTATCGGTGCAGGCGAGGATGTTCGGGGTCAAGGACCCGGGCATCCCGGAAATAGACCGTTTTCTCCCAGATTCGGGAAGCATGACGCTGAGCGGATTCGAACTGCAGCTGTTTCACACACCCGGCCACTCGCCGGGCTCCCTTTCTTTTTACAACAGGGAAAACTCCATCGTGTTCAGCGGTGACGCGCTCTTCAACATGTCAATAGGAAGAACCGATCTGCCCGGAGGAAGCTATGAAGAGCTGATCAGGTCCATCGAAGAGAGGCTTTTTACCCTTCCGGACGAAACCACGGTGTATCCCGGACACGGTCCCGCTACAACGATCGGATCAGAAAAACAGATGAACCCTTTTTTCGGGTGATCCATAAACAGAAAAGGGAAAAGAGTTTCATGAATTCTTTTCCCTTCTTCTTCTCTTCATGTTAATTTTGAAGAGAGGTACATCTTGTACCAGATTTTCTTCACCTTCCGGTGAATCAGATATTAAATCGAGTTGTTAAACACCGAAAAACATCTTCAAATACAATATAATGCGCTCTCGAAAATAGTCAAAAAAATTTCATGAAGAATTAAAAACTGTTCAGGGCTTCACTGATCGTGTTGTATGCTTTTATAACCGAAGTCACCTTGGTTAGCTCGAGTACCTTTTTAACCTCTGCATTCGCGCATGCGAGGCGCAACTGGTTTTTCAGGCTTTGATTTATGTTGAGAAAAATACCTATGCCCGAACTCGTGATCATTTTCACGTCGGTTAAATCAAGGACAAGCTTTTTAATGCCCTTATTGATAATGGCCTGTTGAAGCTTTTCTTTTAAATCAGGAACATCAAGGGTGTGAACTTCCTGCATCACGATCTTAATTGTGAATACTCCCTGGCCTTTATCGTTTACTTCAATCATATAATACTCCATTCCCTGATAAGACTACGCACATAGCGCTTTTATATTCTTCCGCTCATCGAGGCAAGTCAACACATTTTTGAACGAATCTTTATTAAAAATTGAACAAAAAAAGTGCACCAAGCTTTTGGGTTATCATCCTCATTATAGACTTGACTAAATACATTCCCGTCCGTATAGTTACTGTTTGAACTCTGTAGTATGCAAAATTCATGATGCGGCCGCAGTTTGCTCTGATGAACGGCCCGCGATGATGGATTCTTCTGTGCGGAACAAAATGTTATGGTTTTATCGGAAAACCTTAAAAAAAACAGCATCCTGATAAACTCCAAAGCCGTCACGCGATGGGAACTTATCGCCGAGATGGTCGAAATCGCGATAAAAAACGGCCAGATCGATTCCGGTCTCAGGGACAGCACAATCAAAGCCCTCATCGACCGTGAAAAATCAATGAGCACCGGCATCGGCAACGGCGTCGCCATCCCTCACTGCACGACACCCGAAATAAACGAAATCGTAATCGTCATGACTATAAGCAGCAAGGGCATCGACTTCGAATCGATCGACAACCATCCTGTACGCATCGCAATCCTGCTCCTCGTGCCGAAAAACAAGCTGACCCAGCATATAAAGACGCTTGCCGGCATCGCCAAACTGATGAGTGATGAAAACCTGAGAGACACCCTTCTCGCCGCGAAGACTCCGGATGTTGTTTTGAAAGAGCTGAAAAAACACGACACCCAGAAATGACAAAAAATATGGATGAAAACGCGCGAATAACGACCGGCTCCAGGCTGGCCTGCGATGACGAGCACGAAAAATCGCTCAGGCCCTCATGCCTGAAAGAATTCATCGGCCAGCAGAAGATCACCGAGAACCTCGACGTGTTCATCAAATCCGCCAAGCTCCGGTCGCAGCCCCTGGACCACGTCCTTCTCGCGGGCCCTCCCGGGCTCGGCAAGACCACGCTCGCGTTCATCATAGCCAGGGAGCTCGGCGTCAACATAAAGGCGACATCGGCTCCCATAATAGACAAGGCCGGCGACCTGGCCTCGATCCTGAGCGGCCTCGACGAAAACGACGTGCTTTTTATCGATGAGATCCACAGGCTTTCCCCGAGCATAGAGGAGATACTCTACCCTGCCATGGAGGACCGGGCCATAGACATCATTATCGGCCAGGGAATCGGCGCGAAAAGCATCAAGATAAACCTCTCGCCGTTCACCCTTATCGGAGCGACCACCAGGACCGGCCTTCTGACTTCAGCCCTCAGGGACCGGTTCGGCATCCCCCTGAGGCTGCAATTCTACACCGCAGACGAGCTGAAAATAATCGCCCAGCGCTCCGCCGGCATCCTGGGCTACGAAATATCCCCTGAAGCTGCAGCCGAGATCGCCTCGAGGTCGCGCAGCACGCCGAGGGTCGCGAACAGGATACTCAAGCGCGTCGCTGATTTCGCCACGGTGAACAAGCGGCCGGCCATAGACATGGATATCGCGCGATATTCCCTCGAACGCCTCGACATAGACAGTCTCGGCCTCGACGAGATGGACCGGAAGATTCTCGGCACCATCATAAGCAAGTACGACGGCGGCCCGGTCGGGCTCAAGACGATAGCCGTATCCGTCGGGGAGGAAACCGAAACAATCGAGGACTATTATGAACCGTTTCTGGTGCAGATCGGCCTGCTCAAACGCACTCCCAGGGGCAGGATCGCCTCGGAGCAGGCCTACGCCCATCTCGGAATCCCCTATTCGCGTCTGCTCGACGAAACCGCCCAGGAATCCCTCTTCGACAATAATTAAAATGCTTTACAAATAAACCGATCCCGGTTTTTGCTTCATTATCGAGAATTACTGTCATTTTTTGACACCGGAGTGGTTGTTGATGCTTAAAGACGTAAAATACCGCGAAATACCCTACAATTACACCTCTTTTTCCGACAAGGAGATAATCCTGAAGTATTTCGATCAGGAGACATGGGACATTCTGACATCCCTGAGAACCCACAGGGTAACCGGAAGGAGCGCCCGGCTCTTCTACGAAATAATCGGAGACCTGTTCATCATCGACCGCAATCCTTACATTTTCAACGACTTTCTCGACAATCCGCGCAAGCCGGACAGGCTGAAAAAAATGCACCGCGCCAGGCTTGACACCATCAAAAAAAACGCCGACAACGAAATGGTGCTCAAGCTCCTCGACAAAGTGCAGGATGCCCACTGCGAGCTTTTCAGCCGCTTCGCAGGAGAAAAACAGAAGCGGCACAGAGTCATGCATGCCCTCCGCGGAGTCACCCCGGCCTCGAACATAAGCTTCTCGGCCTTTGACAAGGTGCTCCATGTCACCGATGCCACGGACTGGAGGGTCGAGTACCCCGATGCGGTTGTCTATCCGGACACGATCGAGCAGACGTCCGGCATTGTGAGAAAGGCGGTTGACCTGGGGATGAAAATCATTCCCCGCGGAGGCGGCACCGGCCTTACCGGCGGGGCTGTCCCGGTGTTCAGAAACACGCTGGTCATCAACACGGAAAAGCTCAACAGGATCAGGGGGATTGAAGTAATCGAGGAAAACGGCCTGTCCATTCCCGTCGTCACTGTCGAAGCGGGCGCGGTCACCGACCACGTCATGGAACACTGCCTGGAGCACGGCTACATCTTCGCCACAGACCCGACATCGGCCTGGGCGTCGACCATCGGGGGAAACATCGCTGAGAACGCAGGCGGCAAGAAGGCCGTCATGTGGGGCACGACCATAGACAACATTTACTCGTTCCAGATAATAAACGCCCACGGCCATATCCTCGAGGTGAAGCGTCGCGAACACCCTCACCGGAAAATTCTTCCTGAGGACCGGGTGGTCTTCGACGTATGCCGGATTCATAAAAACGGCTCCCGTGAAAATATAAAAAGCATCACATTGACGGGCACCGACATCAGAAAAAAAGGAGTCGGCAAGGACATCACCAACAAGGCGCTGGGAGGCGTGCCGGGAATACAGAAAGAAGGAGGCGACGGCATCATCGTCTCGGCCAGGTTCGTGCTGTACACTCCTTTCAAATTCGTGCGCACGCTGTGCCTCGAGTTTTTCGGCAAAAACATGATTAATGCAGCCAAGGCCATCATGGACATCACCGAAGCCTTTTCAAGGGACCAGGAGGTTTATCTCACCGCACTTGAGCACTTTGACGAAAAATATGTCACCGCCATAGACTACAGGAACAAGTCAAGCAGGAGCGAGATACCCAAGGCCGTTCTATTGATAGATATTGAGAGCAACAACGAGGCCAAACTCGAAAACGCCGCGAAATACATACTCGACCTGGTCAAGAATTACAACACCGACGGCTTCTTCGCCAAGACGCCCGAAGAGCGTGAAAAATTCTGGAAAGACCGCAAGAACATGAGCGCGATAGCCAAGCACACCAATGCTTTCAAGCTCAACGAGGACGTCGTAATCCCCCTCGAGGCGCTCCCCCGCTTCTCCGATTACATAGAAATGCTCAACAAGCGGAAAGAGCTTGAAAACAGCCGGCTGATCGCACAGGAGCTCATTGATTATCTGGTCGCACAACAGAGCGAGGAAGATGAATTTCTTGCCGCAAAAATCTCCAATTACATCGACAAACTCAAGGCGGCCGCAGACCGTTTCGATTATTTTTCGAAAAACGTCGAATCCCTTTCTATCGAGATACAGGGCGTAACTTCCGAACAAACGGCCGGCAAGCCGCTTTTTTCCCTGATCCGCGACGGGGTGGTCACCATTGAGTCCCTGGACGAGATCATGGCCGGAATAACCCAGGCCTTTCATGGCTATTCGGAGATAATCGAAGCCAGCGCGGAAATAATCAAGGAGTTCAGGAAAAAGCTGATAATCATCGCGACGCACATGCACGCCGGAGACGGGAACATTCACGTCAATATCCCCGTCAACTCCAACGATTATCCCATGATGCGCGAGGCGGATGAAACCGCGGGCATGATCATGGAGGAAGTCAAGACCATGGGAGGGGTCATTTCGGGCGAACACGGCATAGGTCTGACCAAGCTCAAATACATCGACCAGCGTATCCTTGACGACTATGCCGCATATAAGATCGAGAACGACCCGGAGGACGTATTCAACCCGGGCAAGCTCCGTTCGAATTTTCCCCAGTCCATGATATACACGCCTTCACTGAATCTGCTCGAGCGCGAAGCCTTCATTCTCGAAGCCGCAGACCTGGAAAAGCTCACCACTTCGATTTCGGCCTGCGTCAGGTGCGGCAAATGCAAGGACAAGTGCAACACGCATTTCCCCGGCGGCACGATGTTCTACAATCCCAGGAACAAGATACTGGCGGTGTCACTCATTGTCGAGGCCGTGCTTTATGAAGCGCAGACCAACAACACGCTCGGCCTGCGGAACTTCACCATGCTCAGGGACATATCAAACCACTGCACCATATGCCACAACTGTCTTGCGCCCTGCCCGGTGAAAATTGACTTCGGCGAAGTGACCCTTTCGATCAAGAGGCTGCTGGTCGAACGCAAGCGCGCCAAATACAAGCCGATCATCTGGGCGACTCTTTTCTATGTCAAGACGCGCGGATACAAGGCGAACAAGCTTTTCCGGCTTGCACTGCTGCGCGCGGGATACTCCGCCCAGAGGCTCGGATACATCGCAAATATACCTTTCCGCTGGCTCACGGGAAAAGTGCTTCCATTCATCGACGCAATGCTCGACAGCGGACTCCCCGCTGCGGGCAAAAAATCCCTGCGTGAAGCATTGGATCTTTCAGCCGCCAACGCGTTCTATTCATTCCAGAACTCTGAAAAAGCCCCGGGCAAAAGCGTGGTCTACTTCCCTGGCTGCGGGTCCGAGAGAATGTTCTCCGACATCAGCATTGCGGTCATTGCGCTCCTGTACAACGCCGGCGTGCGGGTGGTCATTCCGCCGGAGTACCTCTGCTGCGGGTATCCCCTCCTTTACAACGGCAGATCTAAAGAGGCCGACATGAAAAGCTACGAAAACCGGGTGATCTTCCACCGCATGTCGGACATAATCGGGTACATGGACATCCAGGACGTCATAGTATCCTGCGGGACCTGCCATGAGATGCTCGGCAAGTACCAGATCGAGAACATTTTTCCCGGCTCGGCGCTTATCGACATCAATGAATTCATCGCCCGGGAGGGAATCTGCAAAGGAGTGCCGGCAGACGAGACCATACTCTACCATGAGCCCTGCCATTCACCGCTCAAGACGCTCGGCGCCGACAGGACCTTCGAGGCCCTTTTCGGCCGCAAGCCGGTAGTCATTCCCAACTGCTGCGGAGAGGGAGGGACCCTCGCACTCTCGACGCCTGAGATATCCGGGATCATTCGAAAAAGAAAACGCTGGAACGTGATGAAGGCTTCCGGGGACAAAAAAGCCATGGTGCTTACCACCTGCCCGAGTTGCGTCCAGGGACTCTCGCGACGCCAGGGCGGGACCTGTTTCACGGGAAAGTCCCTGGTCCAGTATATAGCCGAGGAGACCCTGGGTAAATCGTGGCGCAGAGACTTTATCCGCCACGTGAAAAAGCACGGTTCGGTAGAGCGGATAATTTTCTGACAGCGTTTTCGCGCGCCCCATTTTACTCAACCCGCGCAGGATTGCGGCCGACAATGTAAGTGGCCTATCTAAATTCCAGAACGGGGGCGTTATTCAGGCATGAAAAGATCGGTGATTATCATACTGCTGCTGGCCGTACCGGCGCTGATATTTTCCCAGGAACAGCAGTCACAGCAGCCTTCACAGCAACAGGCCCAGCAGAATCAGGAATCCAAGCGAAAACCCTCGCCGGTCGTGTCCCAGTACAGCCACGATTTCGTCGTAAAGGACATTTCTTTCAACAAACGCATCGATGTGGGCGGCAGGGGAGAACTGCTCGAGGTCGAATTCAATCTGGTCAACAAAACCGATTATCCCTTCGACGTATACATATTTGTTCTGGCCTCTTACGAAGTGAAAGAAAAAACCGATTCGAGTTTCGAGCCGCCGGTCCCGCGAGAAAAGAGAATCCGCAGCTTCGTCCCGTTTCCCGATGTGCCTGACCAGTTCAGAACGCCCATCCTTGACGACAAGGGGAACATCCGGAAGAACGTTCACGGCGTTGACATGTACGACTACGAAAAATCTCCACGCGACCCGAAGACCGGGGTGAACCCTGACACCGGCAAGCCCTACACGCTGAAGGAAAAAATGCTCGTGCGCACCTATCACCTGAGCCTGTATCGCAACAACTATTTCTTCTTCAATCAGGCCGCGATACTGATCTTCGACAAGGACGGCAACCCGGTTTTCAGGCAGCTCTACGAACTGAACGCCTGGCGAAGATAGAAACGAGGGCCCCTTTCGGGGCCCCCTTGACCTTACCTCTTGATATATCTCACCATGATGATGTCCCTGATTGACCGGAGCCTCTCGATCACGCTTTCGCCGATGTTTCCATCGATGTCAATTATGTTGTAGGCGTAGCCGCCCCTGCTCCTGTTCAGCATATCGGAGATGTTGATGCCGTTTTCGGCGAGCACTTCCGATATCTGGCCGATCATGTTGGGGACATTCCTGTTCGCGATAATGATGCGGTTCCTGTCGCCAAGAGGCATGACGCACTCCGGAAAGTTGACTGAATCGGTGATGTTTCCCATTTCAAGGAAGGCCTTGAGCTGGTTGACCGCCATCACCGCGCAGTTGTCCTCCGACTCCGGCGTCGACGCACCCAGGTGCGGAATTGGCACGACATTGTCCATGTTAAGGAGCTCCTCTTCGGGGAAATCGGTGACATAGCAGACCACGATCCCCTGGTCGATCGCGGCCCGGAGGTCGTCGTTGTTCACCAGGCCTCCCCTCGCGAAGTTGAGCAGCCGCACGCCTTTTTTCATCAGGCCGAAACGTTCCTTATCGATCAATCCCCTCGTATCGTCGTTCAGCGGCAGGTGAAGGGTTATATAGTCTGACGAAGCGATAAGGCTGTCGAGGCTGCTGCTTTTCTTTACAGCAAGCGAAAGATCCCATGCGGCATCCTCGGACATGAATGGATCGTAACCGGTGACGTCCATACCGAGCGCCTGAGCGTCGTTGGCGACCATCACGCCGATTGCGCCGAGACCTATCACGCCGAGCTTTTTCCCTTTTATTTCAGGGCCCTCGAAGTTCCATTTGTCCTTCTCGATGACGATCGGCAGCTCGTCTCCTTTGCCCTTCAGGCTTTTGGCCCAGGCGATACCGTCGTAAATCTTTCTCGAAGACAGGAAGAGAGCCATGAGAACAAGCTCCTTGACGCCGTTCGCATTTGCGCCGGGCGTATTGAAGACGACAATGCCTTTTTCGGAACATCTGTCAATCGGGATGTTGTCTATGCCAGCCCCGGCCCTGGCAACCGCCTTGAGCGATGAGGGAATATCCATGTCATTCATGTCGGCGCTTCGCACAAGAATGGCGTCGGGACTGACGATCTCTGCTGCGTGCTCATACCTGTCGCTCGGCAGCAGCACAAGCCCCCTGGGGGATATCTTATTGAGCTTCTGAATCTTGAACATAAGCCCCGCCTACATGTTATCCTTTTCGAATTTTTCCATGAACCGGACGAGCTTCTCGACTCCCTCGACAGGCATTGAATTATAGATGCTGGCCCTCATACCGCCGACGGACCGGTGGCCCTTGAGCGTGACCAGGCTCTCCTTCGCGGCATCCCTGATGAATTTATCGTCGAGCTCCTTCGAACCGGTCTCAAAGGGAATGTTCATGATCGACCTGTCCTCCGCCGCTACCGGGGACCTGAACATCTTCGAGGCGTCGATGTAATTGTATATCATGTTCGCTTTCTTGTAATTCATCTCCTCGATCGCCCTTACGCCGCCCATATCTTTGATCCACTCGAACATCAGCTTCGCGATATAAACACAGTACGTCGGAGGGGTATTGTACATGGACCCGTTGTCGGAATGGGTCCTGTAATTCATCATGGTCGGCGTGATGTCCATCGCGTGCCCGATGAGGTCTTCGCGCACAATAACGATGGTGAGACCGGACGGGCCTATGTTCTTCTGCGCCCCGGCGAAAATGAGGCCGAATTTCGAGACATCCATCACCTCGGAAAGGATATTCGACGACATGTCGGCGACAAGAGGGACTTTGCCCGTTTCAGGCAGCCAGGTGTACCGTGTGCCTTCTATCGTATTGTTGGTGCAGATATGGAAATAATCCGCATCGGGGCTGAAAGAGCTTCTGTCGACTTTCGGAATGTACGAGAATTTCCTGTCCTCGGACGAGCCGAGTATATTCACTTTGCCGTACCTGCCGGCCTCGTTCATGGCCCTTTTCGTCCATTCGCCGGTGTGAATCATGTCGCATTTTCGGCTGTTTCTGAACAGGTTCATGGGCACCATGGCGAACTGGCTGCTAGCCCCCCCCTGAAGGAAGAGTACCCGGTAATTCTCCGGTATGCCCATTATCTCACGAAGGGTCGCCTCGGTGTCATGGATGATTTTTTCGAAGTATTTGCCGCGATGACTCATCTCCATGACGGACATGCCGCTGTCCTGGTACTCGAACAGTTCTGCCGCGGCTTTCTTCAAGACAGATTCCGGCATTACTGCCGGGCCGGCGGAAAAATTATAAACTCTTGCCATTATGTTCTCCATTCAGTGTATGTCGTTGCGGCTGGATAATCCGCTTTCAAGCGATATGATCTTTATCTTCACCCGGCATTATCGGCCTCTTTCTTTTCAAGGGTGAAAAGGGCCGACAGGAACCTGAATTCGTCGATTATATCGATATTGGTGATGTAAACTTTATCATCGGGCGAACTCAGGACCACGGGCGAAAAATTGACAATCCCTTTGATCCCCCCCTCGATAAGCTTTTCGGCGATGTTCTGCGCCGTTTCACCGGGAAGAGTCAGCAGGGCCAGCTCAATTTTTTCCCTTTTGACCACAACCGGTATGTCATAGGTCGGGTAGAGAGGGATGTCGATCTTCAGTGTTTCAAGGCGGTTAATATTGGTGTCGAAACCAGCAATGATATCAAAATTTTTTGAAAAAAACATCTCATTGGACAGAATTGCGGTTCCCATCTTACCGAGGCCCACAATGCATGCTTTTCTTTTACGTGTGAAACCAAGGCTCTCCGCGATCTGGTCTTTGAGCTTCTTGATTTCATAACCCGAACCGGTTGTTCCGGTCTCTCCAAGATATGTCAGGTCTTTCCTGATATTGTGGGACCCGACTCCCAGACGGCGGCCTATTTCATTCGAAGACAGTTTAAGCTGTCCTTTATCTTCCAATTCTTCAAGCAGACTGTATATCTTGCACAATCTGGATATCGTTGGTTTTGGAATCGCTGGCATGAATTATACTCTTAATTACCATCGCCTTTATGACATTGTGAATTATTTCACTATTAATGTCAAGTTTAATTCCCTAATAGCACAAATATTCTTGATCTATCGATCATTTCAAGGAATATCAATTCCATCTTGTGATTTTTTTAACAATATTTTTATGCATTGTTTCAATTTTTGTTGTCAAAAAGAACCATTTTCATAAATGTATGCCATAGTTATGATTGGCACCCTGAAGAATTTAATACCACTGGCGAGGAATCATGGCAAAGATAAAAGAATTCAAAGGCCTCAGGCCGCGTAAAGATATAGCAAACCAGGTGGCGGAACTGCCCTACGATGTGGTGAACTCCACAGAAGCAAAGGCTATTGCGGGCAACAATCCCCACAGCTTCTTTCATATCAGCAAGCCCGAGATCGATCTCGGGCCGGATGTCGATCATTACAGCAAAACCGTATACATGAAAGGCAAGGAGAACCTCGAGTCTTTCATCAACAAGGGAGTCCTGGTCCAGGACCGCGATCCGTACCTCTACCTTTACACCCAGATCATGGGCGGCCGCGCGCAGACCGGTCTCGTGGCCTGTGTGAATATCGACGACTACATCAACAACATCGTGAAAAAGCATGAGCTGACCAGGGCGGACAAGGAGCAGGACAGGACCACGCACCTGGATATTCTGAACGCGAATACCGGCCCTGTTTTTCTTCTCTATAATGAAGACGGATCGAAAAAACAGCTTTTCAAGACCGCCATGGCGATCCAACCTGAATACAACTTCACTTCTTCCGACGGAATAAGCCACATCCTCAGGGTCATCAAAGACAAAAAGATGATCAGTGCGTTTACCGAGGCATTCAGCAAAGATATCCTCTATATTGCAGACGGGCACCATCGCGCCGCTTCGGCCATCCGCGTGGGACAGATGAGAAGACAGGCGAACCCGTCCTGTTCAGGGAAAGAAGAATTCAACTGGTTCCTTGCGGTGATTTTTCCGCATAACCAGCTTAAAATTTTCCCATACAACAGGGCCGTAAGGGACCTGAACGGACTCAGCGAAAAGGAATTTCTGGCTGCAGTGTCGGAAAAATTCAACGTGACGCAGAGCGGAGCCAAGGAGCCCTCGGAAATCCATACGTTCAGCCTTTATTGCGGCCGGAAATGGCACACGCTCGCACCGAAATTTCCCATTCCCGCCGATCCGATCGAAGCTCTTGATGTAAAAATACTGCAGACCGCCATCCTTGATCCGGTTCTTGGCATCACCGACCCGCGGACCGACAGGCGGATTGATTTTATCGGAGGAATCCGCGGGACTGCGGAGCTCGAGAAGCTGGTCGACTCGGGCGAATTCGCAATAGCGTTTTCAATGTATCCGACGACCGTGGAGCAGCTCATCGGCGTTTCCGACAGCAACGGGATTATGCCCCCGAAATCCACCTGGTTCGAGCCCAAGCTCAGGAGCGGCATAGTCGTCCATCTTTTATAGGACAACAGGGCTGTTCCCGGCCGCAGGGGCAACGAATTGTCGAGCGTAGCGAAACAGGACTCATTGATGATCATGAAGGCGGATTCCCGCCGGGGCCTGTGCCCGCGAAAGCGGGTATGGGAATAATGCCGGCTTCCCCTCTCTCCGGAAAATACTGATTGATTTTTTAGCGGATAATTGTACTTTTGATGTAAGAAATCCGCTTTTTTAGAGAAAACCATGATCCATTTTGCGGCAAAAGCCGTTATTTTATCCCTTCTGATACTTGCCAACGGAAACATCGAGTCCCCCGAAATCGAGATGAGGGATTCCTACAGCGAGCTGCGCAGCATAAAAAACGTGAACGGCAAGTTTTATGCCTACATCGTGCTGCTTTTCAATGAAAATCCGCATTTCGTTAACCTCATACAGAAAGACAGCATCCCCCTTAAGCTGATGAGCCAGGAGGGATTCCATATCAACGAATACCGCCAGTACCTGAAAACGATAGGGGACAAAAATCTACGGCTCATCGCCGAGGAAATACTCTCGATATATCTGGAGCCTTCAAGGGTGCAGGACGCCCGCCTGAGGGAAATCGAGCAGATACTTGTAGACAGGAACATCATCCTTCAGTTTTCACGCGAAAGATTTTCGGGCATGGAAAAAATATCCCTGGATTACTCGATTTTCGGGAAGCGCAACCTCATCACGATAAAACATCCGCTGATGAAGTCAGCAGAGAAGATTTACAACATACAGCCGTACATCTATTACGATGAATTTTCGACAAGCAATTCGACTTTCTATTACAACATGATCTACATCAATCCCATCGAGGTCGAGAACGACTACCTGATTGCGAAAAGAATCATCGGCGGCGAGAACGTCAGCTCCTATTTCTTCGTTGGATCACGAATAACGTCGGATATCAGATCGTGCCTGATCAAGGCCTTCCCCGGCAAAGAAAGCATCAGGGACGAAATCTGGAAGATGTTCGTGATCCATGAGCTCACACACAAGTTTCTGAACAACACCTTCAACAATTACGACCAGGTTATGGGCGAAGAGCTCTCGCTGTGCAGCACGATCTATTCGAATCCCTACCTCGGGCTGTCGGTCCTGTACAGCTATTTCAACTACAACTCGATAAACCCCCACCGGATAGCGGTGATGAACATCATTAAGTTTATTTCAGAAAAAACCGGCCGCGAGGAGATCATGACCAACCCGGGCCTCATCAAGAGCCTGAAACCTTCCGAGCTGAAAAACCTGGCCAGAGAATATTTCGACCTGAAGCTGAAAGCGATCGGACATGAATAAACGCAGCCGCGCGTCCCGTCACAAACGAAGCCTCAAGGGATTCTTGTGCCTCATATCGCCGTAACCGGCCCGCGCCTCTCCGGTATACGCATTGACATCGAGATCCTTCGCAGCAGCCCTGCCGATGTCCCCGTAGAGCCCTGCTTCGAGCCTCTCCCATGCATCCACCGTCTTCTCGCAGCACGCCCTCATCAGCGCTTCGACCGAATCATAGAGCGACCCGGGCCTTCCCGCGGGATATTGCCAGCGCTCGCCATGAAAGTTCAGGGCGTCCCTGTTCAGCTTTTTTCTTTCGGGATAGAGCACGAAAAAATCGGAAAAAAAACGGTCACGTCGCCTGATTTCACCGACAATCGACCTCACCCTCTCGCTCATGGTGAATTTCAACCTGTATGCGGCCCTGACGCACCAGGGCGCGGCGTCGAGAATATTATAGTCCCCGAGGTCATTTTCGCCGCTTCTTACGAACGGAAGCCGGACGGCTAACGATTTAACGAATTCCGGCCTGCAGTCAAGCAGGGATTCCATGATGAGCGCCTTTACCGGCTGATTGATGCGGCGGGGCCGTATTCGTCTTCTATCGACCGGGAGCATTCCCTCAAGTGAAAAAGGGGTTCTTTCCTCATCGTGAAACCGGAAATAATTATCGATGTTGTACTGGAACAGGAGATTGCGCTCGCGGTAAAGGATACGCTCTCTTCGCAAATCCGAATCGGGAAAGCCGGAAAAGAAAAACACGAACGGATGAAAAATTGAATCGGCAACGACATGAGAGATGAACCCGTACAGGTACGCCCTCTGGAACGCGGCCCATTCGTTGTTCTTGTCCGGATACGAGAAGACCCGGTCGATCATGCTGCCGCTCATGGCCGCGCTCCCGCCGTTGTGCAGATAAAAAGATATGTCGGAGCCGAAAGGAGCCGAGAATTTCTTCAGCGGCAGGTAATCGAATATGTTGGGTCCAATGGACCCGAAAAGGCCCGCCGTGAGGTATTCATCCGAATTGAACAACGCCTGAATCGAGCGATGCAGGTAGGATTTCTTCTTTCGCCTCGAAAGAAGCGCTATCGAATCCTTCAGAACTTTTGAATGCGTGACGATTCCCGGCATGGATGAAACTGTACCGGCCTTGGGGTATTTTTTCCAGAACTTTATCGGTTCAGGATAAAAAATGCGGAGGAAGACCGGAGAACCCATGTATCATGCTAAAATTACATTGACTTCAGCGATTCCAGTACTACAATACACCATCCCATGAACGATTGAAACCGAGTTATTTGCTGTTTACGATGATAATGACCGATAAACTGCCACATATCTTTTTCATGCACGTGCCCAAGTGCGGCGGCACGACCGTGGACCGGGCCTTCACCGCAGTCTACAGGAAAAACGCCTGTCATCTCGACGCGCCCGCCTCGAACCGCGCGCTGAACGCCATGGGCGGCGATCAGGACATCCATGCTTACCGCCATGTCCTGTTGAACTACTTCATGGCATGCGGCCACAGGTACATCTCGGGGCATTTCACCTTCAATGAAATCATTCACCGGCAGTTCCACGAACAATACCGGTACGTCACATTACTGCGAGACCCGGTAGAGCGGTTCATCTCTCATTATTTCTACAACCGGCACCACAACCTCGGCCACTACCCCATCGATCAGCAGCTCGACGAGTTTCTCGATACGCCGCGCGCAGAGCAACTGGGCAGATTCTACCAGTTGTTCTTTTCGTGCAGCCCGTCAAAGATCGACGATGTTGCGGCCATCAGGAACAATATCATGAAATTCGATGTCATCGGGTCCCTTGAAAATTTAGACGGATTCAGGAAGAATATCCGCGAAAAATTCGGGATTGGCCTGAATTTCAGGCATTACATGAAAAACCCGAAATCGAAAGAGGAACAGCAGCGCGAACTCGGCGCAGGCCACATGAAGAAGATACGGAAGCTATGCGAGGTCGACTGCGCGCTGTACGAGTGGGTGATAAGCAGAGGTTAGTCTTTCAAAACCGTTTGTGCAAAGTCCGTGAGTATCCTTGCCGTGAGCCCCCAGATTTCGTAGCCGTCATAGTTGTAGTGGTACACCTCGATATCGTGCCCCTTGAAATTGTAGTGCTCGATCCGGTCGTAGCCGAGAGAGACGAACAGGGACAGCGGCGCTTCGACATAGTCGTCGATCTCGTCCTCGTTGAACCGGTACTCGCACGGATGCGGGATCGCGCCCACGAAACACGATATATGAAACCCGAACAGTGAGATGTAATCGTCGAACCGCCCGATGCACTCGATCTTCTCTGCCGGAATGCCGACCTCCTCAAACGTCTCGCGCAGAACGGTATTGGCGATATTTCCGTCGGACTCGTCGTATCCCCCGCCCGGAAAAGATATCTGGCCCTTGTGCGTCGACACCTTCTCGGTCCTTTTGGTGAGCAGGACGCAGAGCTCCCCCTCTTTGTTCATCAGAAGAATATTAACGGCCGAGGGCTTGTATCCGGGATTGTCGAGCCTGCGGGTTTCACGCCTGTCCAGGCGCTCGCGCAGCTCGTTCTTGAAAGAGGCGAAGTCCAGTTCACTTTCGAAGCGCAGATTCATACAGGTCTCCGCCTGCGGTGTCGTTGACCACGATCACCGGAAAATCCTTCACCGTGAGCCGGTATATGGCCTCGGGTCCGAGATCGTCGAAGGCCACGATCTCCGATGAGGTAATTCTCTCGCTCAGGTACGCGCCCGCGCCCCCGAACGAGCTGAAGTACACAGCCCCGAACTCTTTCAGCAGGGCCCTGGTCCCAGCGCTTCTTCTGCCCTTGCCGATAAACCCGGTCACGCCCAGCTCGAGCATGACGCGCGCGAACGGGTCCATGCGGGACGATGTGGTCGGACCGGCTGAGCCGATCACGCGGCCGGGCGGCGCGGGGCTCGGGCCCACGAAGTAGACAAACTGGCCGCGCAGGTCGACCGGGATTCTTTCGCCGCGCGACGCCATTCCGGCGAGCCGCTGGTGCGCCTTGTCGCGCGCGGTGTATATCACGCCGTTGAGCCTGAACATGTCTCCGGGCCGCATAGCTCGTATGGCGTCTTGCGCTGCCGGCAGGTCGAGGGTTTGCCACTGAGCGCTCACAGCTCCACCGTCCTGTATCTCAGGGAATGACAATTGAGGTTCAGCGCAACGGGAAGTGAAGCGATATGCGCCGGCGCCTCCTTTATGAACACGGCTGCAACGGTTCCAGCACCGCCGAAGCCGAGCGGCCCCACGCCCGTATCGTTGACCCGTTCGAGTATGCGCCGCTCGAGATCTGCGTAATACGGATTCGGGTGCGCGGTGCCGACGCCGCGCAGAACCGCCTTGCGGGAATTCAGCATCGCCGCGTCTGCGGTGCCGCCGATTCCGATCCCGAGAAAAAGGGGCGGGCATGGGTTCGGGCCTGCGGCGACGACTGATTCTTCTATGAAGTCGATGACGGATTCGGCCGGATCGGTCGGCCTGAACATCTTCAGCGCAGTCATGTTCTCGGAGCCGCCGCCCTTGAGGTACACCGACATCTTCAGCCTGTCGCCGGGGACTATATCGACGTGCAGAAAAGCCGGGGTGTTGGTCCCGGTATTGATTCTTTCGAGCGGGTCGCCGACGATCGATTTTCTCAGGTAAAACCTTTCATACGCCGTCGCGACCGCGCGGTCGACCGCTTCCGGAA
>JAKLIV010000052.1 GCA_022709405.1 Spirochaetota bacterium | reverse complement strand
CGCGTCCATCATCTTTTCGGGCATGATGGCGGTCTTTCCCGTATGTGAAAAAATGAATTCGATTTTCTGCCTGTCGTCGTGTCCGGCCGCGCCGTTCAGGGCGATGACCGACATTCCCTCGCCGGCTATGGCGGGAGTGTTTGGCATGATCCTCGCGATCTTTTTATCCGCGCCGATAATCTTCTCAATGGAGGAAATCTGCACTCCGGCGGCGATCGAGACCACGACCGATTCGGGCCTGAGCGCCGGCTTCATGCTTTCGAGGACCGCGGGCACCGTATCGGGCTTCACCGCGACCACGATGATCCTCGCGGCGCAGACTCCCTCGATCGATTGTTGCTTGTTAATGTTGAACTTCTTTTTCAGCTGCGCGGCGCGCGACTCGTCCGCGTCGAACACGAGTATCCGGTCCGGGGAGATGCTCCCGGCCAGCCTGGAAATGATCGCGCTTCCCATGTTCCCGGCGCCGATGAATCCTATGCTTTCAATCCTGTCTTTCATTATGAATATGTTCTCTCGCCGAAAATGGCCGAACCGATCCTCACCATGGTGGCCCCTTCCTGGACCGCTATGTCGTAGTCCGACGACATCCCCATCGACAGCTCCGTGAGCCTGATGCCCATTCGTGAACTGATCGAGTCCCTGAGCTCCCTCGTTTTCCTGAATGTTTCCCTGATTATTCCCCTGTTTTCGGTGTAGGGGGCCATGGTCATCAGCCCCAGCAGGGAAATATTTTCGAGCTTCAGGATATGCTCGACCAGCGCATACGAATCATCCGGCCCGACCCCGCTCTTGGTCTCCTCGCCGGAAACGTTCACCTGCACCAGTATACTCTGCACCTTGTCGATTTTTTTCGCTTCCTCGTCGACCTTTGACGCGGTCTCCGCCTTGTCAATCGAATGGATCACGTCAAAGAGCGCCACCGCGTCGCGGGCCTTGTTCGACTGGAGGTGGCCGATCATGTGGAAGCTGAATGTCCCGGTCAGCGCCGGGATTTTTTTCTGTGCCTCCTGCACCTTGTTTTCGCCGAAGATCCTTATGCCCGAGTCGATCGCCTCCTGTATGACTGCGGCCGAAAAAGTCTTGCTGACCGATATTATCGTGATCTGGTTTTCACGCGCAGACGTTATCTGCCGTATTTTTTTTTCTATCAACCGGTAATTGTCGATAACGGTCATCACGATATTCTATGTTATTAATGATGGAATATCAAATGAAAATTATGAAAACTATTGGGAATAATCCGGGGGAGAACGTCAATAAAATTCATTTATACAAGTTCTCCTATCCTTGTTTTGATATGAAAAAATACCTGGGAAGTCAAGCTCTTTTTCATTATGTCAGGGAAGGATGCTTATAACAGCTGTTGTGAAATCAGCACGGTCGGGCCGGTTTTTTCAGTACGAGTCCCTGTACGCGTCCCACATCTCTCCGACGAAACCTCCGGGCCGCCAGCCGGGATGGGATCCCCACGAGTCTTCGATGAGTTGATCAGTGCTGTAACGCCAGGCCGGGGCCATGTCTTCGGCTGCGGTGACCGCCATGTATCGGTCCTGGTAGTCAAAGAGGGCCGGATGGTTCCATAACGACGTGTGCGCTCCCATGATGCGCGCCGCGAGCACGAACCCGGTCCAGCTGATCGCGGTGCAGCAGTCGCGATAGGCCGCGTTCCAGGTGTTGCCGTCGTTCAGCGGGCTCGATGCGTGCCGTATTCCCCATTCGGGCAGGCCGAGGTCGGATGCGGCGTATTCCGGGTAATCCACGCAATCCGGGGGATAGTGGTGGCCGTGGAATGAACCGGAGCACCCGCCGGGATTTTCGGTCACGACCGAACCGAGCGCGATATCGTCCGCGGTGACGTAAAAGGTCTGGTCGTCCTCGCCGAAATGAATGTAATCGCCGGGGATGTTTCCCGGCCCATAGTCTCCGTCATACAGGTAATCCCCGGAGCGCGAGCCGATCGCCTGCATTCCGGCGTCTCCGAGCATGATTCCCGCGAACAGTATGGGCCACTTTCTCCCGCCCGCGTGGCCTCCGTCGTTGTGCCAGTTCTCGCGCCCGCCGTTCTGCACGACGCCGTAAAGGTCTATGCCGAGCTGCACGAACCTGACAAGGAGCGTCTGCTTGCTTTCGCCTTCAGGCAGGTTCACGTGGAGCGTCAGCGCCCCGGCCCCCATTTCATGGCTGAGGTCCCTTCCGTAGTTCTGCATGTTCTCGAGCGGATGAATCGAGCCGCAGCTCCACCCGGGAACATGGTCGATCCACGGCCGTTCGAAATAGCGTTCGATAGTTGGCAGGTCGGGCGTCTCTCCCGGCGGGTCGAGCTCGGCGAGGAGCCCGAGGTTCGGTGTCAACTGGCTGACATTGTAATCGACGCTCTTGTCGTTGCCGCAGTACGGGGGCCTGAAGCCGCCATCAGGCGGGGCGCTTTCCAGGACTGTAAGCACTGCCGCGGTCCTGAGCTGGGGCCTGCTGCCCTCGGGCCCGAGGCTTATGGTTGAGACGAGGGACGAGCCATTCAGTACCACGAGCGGATTTTTGGGTGAAACATTCAGCGCGGCGTTCATGGCCGGGACATATGTCGTGGCGAAACAGGCGCTGTCGTAACCCTGGCTTGTTCCGTCGGCCGGTGAAGGATTGATCATCGAACCGTTTTTTGTCCTGCCCGAGATTTTCCGCGAACCCGGGAAGATCGCCCGTATCGTGGCCGGACCGATTACCCAGTAGTCGCCGTTGGCGAACCGGCCGTATTCATAGGTCCTGTCGAACACCCATGATATGCCGAACTGCGTGATGATCATTCTTCCATTCTGGTCGATCAGAACGCCGTCGTCGTAGTGGGGATAGATAATCTTGTCCGGGAGCGTATGGTCGGTAATATCGCATGCGAAATAGGCCAGCGCTGCTGCAAGAAAAAGCAGACGTAATGATGCTCTGACCCGCATGTTATTGATGAGTTTGATCATGCATGTCCCTTCCGGATGAAAATGGCGTTGCTGCCTAACCGTAGACCGGGGCATGAATTAATGCAAACGATTAATTGCGCCGTTTATTGTTGAAGCGTTCGATTCGGGCAGGGCTTTCCGGGTGAATTCCGGCGACCGGAGTCTGTTTCTTCAAAAAACAGATGCCGCCCTACAGGGTTTCGGTGAGAATGGCGTTGTTGAACCGTATTCTATAGAAGAACCTCGCCAGGAAGTTCCCGTGCCTGTGCCTGTAAGGAAAAATTATAGAATATTTTGTTCCATTGTGCCTTGTGACGACCAGGTTGCCATTAATCTGTTCTGAGAGAATTTTGATCAGCTCCAGGCCGAGGGTCTGCGGCCTGCCGATATCGATGCCCGAGGGCAGGCCGACGCCGTTGTCCCATATTTCCAGCAGGCAGCTCCTGTCGTTTTTCATCTTCTGAAACCGTATCATTATGGTTCCCTTGCTCCCCCCGGGGAAAGCGTACATCATGGCGTTGCTCACCGCCTCGTTGATGATCAGCGCACAGGGTATGGCCCGGTTGATGTCGATCTTTATTTTGTCGATTTTATACCGGACCGTTACGTCATCGGGTTTTTTATGCAGGTGGGTCCGTAAAGACTCAACCAGTCTCGGAATGAAACTTTGAAAGCTTATCGAGCTCAGGCACTGCTCGCTGTAAAGCGAATTCTCGACGCTCGCTATGGTGTGTATCCTCCTGAAATAACTGAAGAAAAGATCGAGATACCTGCTGTCGTTGATCTTGCTCGCCTGCAGGTGCAGGAGGCTTTCGATTATCTGAAGGTTGTTCCTGACCCTGTGGTGGATTTCCTGCAGCAGTATGTCTTTTTCTTTTTTCATCATAAGCTGTAGTTAATGATAATTTTTATTCTGCATGTCCATGTAGTCGGCTATCGAATTCAGGGCGCCTGTCAGCATTTCATAGGTTTCCATTATCTGCTTCAGCGCCAGTTTCTTTTCATGATCTTCAAAAAATTTCATGCTGGTGCTGAGAAGATACAGGCTTTCCATGAGTTCTTTTATATGATGCAATCTCTTGTTCATGTCGAGCCACTCTGCAGTCAATTGATCCGAATAATCCGTCATGATCGCCACCTGTAAATAATATCCTTCCATTGACGCTTTCAGGGTCGCAGGTCAGAACCCGCTGTATCCGTTTTTTTTCAATTCAACGTTCATGTTTTTATCGTCATATTCCTCTTTTTCCGGGGAGACCTTTGAATTCATTTTTTTCCCATTGCCTGGAGAGTTGTGATCCGATCCCAAGGACGAATGATGCAGGGCTGAGCTTAAGTGGATTTCATGCTCTCCCTTTATGGTGTTAATCTCATGCTTGTCGCCCAGCTTGAATTTTTTCACCATTTCGAGCAGTTCGACCGCCTGGTTCGCCATCTCTTCGCTCGCGGAGGCCGTTTCTTCGACCAGGGCGGCGTTCTGCTGGGTCATGTTGTCCATGTCGGAGATGGCGATGTTGATCTGGTTGATCCCCTGCTTCTGCTCGACGCTCGCCATGGCTATTTCGTTTATGGCCTGCGCGGTCGTCTTCGCGGTCACCTCGATGTCATTCAGGGCGCTGCTTGTTTTATTCACCAGTTCCGTGCTTATTTCGACTTTTTTCACGGTCTCCTTGATCAGCGTCTCGATTTCTTTGGCCGCGTTGCCCGAGCGCTGGGCGAGGGTGCGCACCTCGTTGGCCACAACGGCGAATCCCTTGCCCTGTTCGCCTGCGCGCGCGGCTTCGATTGCGGCGTTCAGGGCCAGGAGGTTGGTCTGGAACGCGATCTCGTCGATCAGCGCGATGATGTCCACGACCTTTTTGCTCGACTCGTTCATTTCGTTGATGGAAGTCACCGCTTCCAGAGCTATGCCATTGGTCTGTACGGATTTGACGGCCCCTTCTTCGGTGAACTGCTTGGCCTTGACCGCGTTCTCCGAGTTCTGGTTTATCGCTGCGGTTGCTTCTTCAATCGTGGATGCGATCTCTTCGAGGGACGAGGCCTGCTCCGAAGTCCTCTGCGACAGGTTCTGGTTGCCGCTGGCTATCTGCTCGACGGCCTGCGAGAGGTTCTGGCTGGCGATCATGATGTCGGCCATCATCTTGTCGAACTGAGCGATTGCCGCATTCAGCGACGTTGCTATGTCTCCGATCTCATCCTTGTAAACGGCTCCCCTGTACCTGACCGCGAGATTCCCCTCGGCCATTTCTTGCATGATTTCCCTGCACTCCTCGAGCGGCGAGAGCCTGCGAGATATTATCATGTATATGACGCCGCCGGCAAGGGCGAGCGCTATTACGCCGAATAATATCATCTTTATCGCGAGCATTCTTGCTTCGTCGTTTATGTCGGACACCTTCATGACGACGCCGGTTACCAACCGGTATTTGTCGTTTTTCCGGGATATGATGATTCTGTCCTCTCCTTCGAAATTATACCTGATAACCTCGCCGTTCGATGATGCGAGCATCTGGTTCCCCCATTCCATCTTTTTTAAATCAAGTTTGAAAATGAAATCTTTGTTGGGATGGGCTATGGTGATGCCGTCATCTGTCGTTATGAAGGGATAGCCTGTATTCCCTACTTTTACATCTTTCACGATGCTGTTTGAGAAACTGCCGATATTGACTGCCATCCCGAATATACCGATCACCTTGTCCCCCCTCTTGATTGGGGCGGAAAAAAAACATACGGGCATTCCAGTGACTGGGGATTTCTGCGGTTCGCTTATGAATTCCTTGCCGTTGAGGTTGTTTCGGATATTATCATCATACCCGGTATTGCCCCACCTGGTTCCTATCCCGGCAACCGCCGATACTATTCTCGGATTCGATTCTGCCGTGGATATGAAGATGTTTTCATATGATCCATGCTCTGAGGCGAATGACTTGAAGATGAGGTTCGAATTATCGAATTTGCCATTTTCGACCGCTTCGATGATTGCCCTGCTCTTTGAAAAAAATAACGTATTGCTCATCTGTTGTTCATAAAAAGTCGTCACCTGACTGTTGATGCTCATGCTCGTATTGTTCAGCTGGTTGAGGTACACTTTTTCAACCGAGTTGTATGATGAGTTGTACGAAAGCGTTACCAGAACTACGGTCATGACCAGGATGATCAGGCCCACAACCGATGAAAGGAACACTTTGAGGCTGGAAAAGGAAATTTTTTTCATGGGAAGGACTCCTTATTCGTAAATGTCGTGAAAATATTGCCGCTAAAAGAGTGATCAAGGGAAATATCGTTCCTTCAGTATATTGATCTTTGAAAATCAGGACAATAGCATATAAAAGTATTATTTATTAATGAAGGACCTGAGCGGTGTTCCATCTTATGGGTGAGAAGGGATAACGGAAGATATTATGGAGTAAAAGACGTATTATGTCGCGGATTTTATATACAACGTCGCTTTTCTGACGAGATCGTTGTGGTTCTTGAGATCGAGCTTCTGACGTATCTGGCGCTTGTATGTCTGGACCGTGTTGGCGCTCAGGCCGAGCTTCGCCGCAATGTCGTTCGTGTCGTACCCGCTGCCGATCATGCGGAATATCTCAAGCTCGCGCTTGCTCAGGCTCTCGGGCAGCGGCTCTTCACCCTGGTTCTGGATTCGATACATCTTCTGCAAGAGCTGGCTCGTCATCCTTTCGCTCAGGTACAGCTCCCCGGCCAGTATCCTGTTGATTGCCTCGATGATGCTGTCGTAGGCGTATTTCTTGGGTATGTACCCGTTGGCCCCGGCGCGTATGGCCCGGTCCACGTACATCGATTCCTCGTGCATGGATATGACCAGGGTCTTGATGTCACTATATCGTCCCCGTAACGCCTTGATCACATCGAGGCCGCTCATATCTCCGTCAAGCGAAAGGTCGACGGTGACCAGGTCAGGCATGCACTGTGAGATAAGCATCATCGCCTCGTTGGCGCCGGCTGCCTCGCCGCACACCTCGAGGTCTTTTTCCAGGGATATGATCTGGCGCAGGCCAAGCCGGACAATGGGGTGGTCGTCGATGATGAAGATCCTTTTTCTTGTCCTGTTGTTTTTCATGCGCGTTTCATGCCGGTAATCGGCGTTTCATGTTTTATCATCGGTTATTGCCCGAATGGGATAAACCGAGTGGTCATCAATAAAGCCTGTATCGATTATTGATATTTGATTTCAACTTCAACCCTGAAAGTCTTTTTTGTCGATTTAACGCTGAAAGTTCCTCCGATCATTTCAGCGCGGTATGCCATTATTCTCAGGCCCATGCCGTCGCTTTTTTTCTTCCTGTTTTTAACCGTGATGTCGTTTACCACCACGAACCGTATCAGTTTCTTTTTGATCACGATGTCGATGTCGATTTTCTTCGCCCTTCCGTGCCTTATCGCATTGTTGATCGCTTCCTGCACAATGTAGTAGAGCTGGTAAGAGGTATGGACGTCGGGCGCGGTGTCGTTTCCCTGGTTGTAGACCCTGCACTTGGTTCCGTAGCTGTTTTCCACGGTGATCGCCATCTCGCGCAGCGCCGAAATCAGGCCGCTCTTTTCAAGGGTAACCGGGTAGAGCCCCCTGGCGGTCAGGCGGGTGGTGTCTATCGCCTCCTCGACCTTCTGTGCGATCCTGATCATCTCGTCGTAGGTCACGCTCCTGTTCAGCCTGATCTTGCGCGCCGCGGTCCCGATCATGATCGAGATGCCGGTCAGAACCTGGCCAAGCCCGTCGTGCAGGTTCTGGCCCATTTTTTTACGCTCGGCCTCTGAGAGGCGGATGATCTCCTGCTGGAGCTGCTTCTGCTCGGAAATGTCGCGCATGTATATCTCGAGCTCGCGCCTGCCGTTCGTGCTTGCAGTCATGACGATGCTGGCCTCGATGCTGGCCAGGGAGCCGTCGGCCCTGAATATGTTCGACTCGAAGAGCCCGACCGCTTTCCCATTGAGCGCGTCGCTCATGTGTCTGCGGACCTTGGCCGCCATGTTTTCCGGGAAGAAGGCTTCAATTTGTTTTCCGATCATTTTTTCGGGACTGAACCCGGTGTATCGCGTTATCGAGGGCGAGACGAAGCGGATGACGCCTTTCTCGTCGGTGATGATGAGCTCGTTCAGGCTCGATTCTGTGATCCTCCTGAATTTTTCCTCGCTCTCGCGCAGTATATTCTCGATCATCTTTCGGTCGCTGATGTCCCTTGTGGCCACGACCCTGACTATTTTCCCGTTGTATATGTAGGGCTTCCCGAATATTTCGATCCATAAAAGGCTGCCGTCCTTTTTGAGCGACAGCGCTTCGTAGGGGTTGTTGTAACGGGCATTGGCTTTACGGTAGGCAAGCGCATGGTAGTCCCTGTGGATGATCATGTCGATTATGTTTTTTCCGATCAGCTCGTTGCGCTCGTACCCGAACATTTTACAGAAGGTGAGGTTTACGTCAAGCGCCGTGCCGTTGTCGTGTATCAGGATGCCTTCGAAGGCCATGTCAGCGAGGTACCGGTACCGCTCTTCGCTCTGTTTGAGTTCAAATTCAGCCTGCTTATTTTGCGTTATATCGCGGATTGCGGCCAGGAGCAATTTCTTTCCGTCCAGATAGAAGCTCGACAGCATGACCTCTGCCGGGAACACCTCACCGCTTGCGCGCATGTGCAGCCATTCAAACCGATCGTACCCGCTGTTATAGGCTTTTAAGATATGCTCAACGCCTTTTTCCTTTGAAGGCAGTCCATCCGGCTGCAACAGGGGCGACAATTCGCTGATCTTGGTGTTCAATAATTCCTTTCTTTTATATCCGAACATCTCATGCGCTTTGGGGTTGCAGTCTATTGTTCTTTCTTCGTCGATCAGCAGGATCGCATCATTGGAGCATAAAAATATGGTTTTGAAGCGTTTTTCGCTTTCGAGCAGAGCCTCCTCGGCTTTCTTCCGCTCCGTGATGTCGGTCCACACGGCATGCATGATTCTTTTCCCCTCGATATCGTGCGGGCTCAGTGAAACCATGACATGGAGGTCATCTCCGTTCTTTTTACGGTGCAGCCACTCGAATTCGATGAATCCGTCATTTATCGCCTTGTTTATGACGAAGTCCGCTTTATCCCTGGAAAGCAGCCCGTCCGATTGCCGCTCAGGAGATATGTCCGCGGGAGCGAGGCCGGTGAGCTTCTTCTTGGAGGTCAATCCGAGCAGTTCCAGGGCCTTGGAGTTACAGTCGATGAACCTGCTGTCCATGATGAGCAGCTGGGGTGTGGCGTTTTTTTCAAAGAAGATTTTGGAGCGCTCCTCAAGCCTCGTCTGCGCTTTGTGCAGCTTGTGTTCCATCTCCCGTTCTCCGGTGATGTCCCTGCCGATGCAGAGGGTATATGCCTTGTTCGTGCCGGGATCCCGGATTTCGCTGGTTTCCCATTTAAGAACGATTTTTTTGCCCCCGCCGCACGCCAGGCTGTTGATGATGGCGCCTGGTGTTTTAACGGCTATAGAGTCGATCATGTTTAAGCCGTCATTGCCTGCCGTGGCCGGATGTGCATTGAATTTCTTGCCGGTTATCAGGGACACCGGGATTCCAGCGAGCCGGGAAAAGAACCTGTTACTGCAGAGCACCGTTCCCTCGTGGTCCAGCACCAGGACCGCCGCCGGGACGCGGTCGATGATGTTTTTCTGAAAACGATATCCATGATTCGTGAAATATTGTCTGAAGCCTGATCCGTTTTCGGTCTGTATCATACGCGGGTCCCTGAATCGTTCGCCGGGCGGTATTGAAACTGATGCGCGGTAAACAGCGTGCAATGGTTCCTGAAGCAGTTGGGTCCTTGAATCGATTCTTTATATCAGCTTTTTTTTAGTTGTATAACCAATACCGTCTGACGTCAAGTAAGAATTACATATAAAGTCCCGACGGTGAAATTTTATACTACAATTTTATCGCGTTAGTGTTCATGTCAGAGTAATAACCGTTCCTTTCTGAAATCATTCCATTGCCGAACAACTACATTGTAATTTTCCCGGCGCATCTTGACAGCTAAACACGCTGTCTCCCGTGTGGAGCATTAGGCTTTCGCATAACTCTGAATTCCTGTGTGAGTTCGTGTCGATGATCTTCATCGCCCGGTCTTTCCGGAAACTCGCGTAGTCATGATGTCATTCGCCCCCGGGAGCGTTAAATTGCTGTTTTTTCGGCAGGGCATTCTACGGAATCCGCCCCTCGCGTCCCGTTTTTTTCTTGATGTTGCCGCGATACACGCCATAATGCGCTCCATGCGGATTCAGGCCGGTTCGTCCGGCCCGATATGCGGAGGACACATGGAAGAACTATTGATGAAGGTTAAAAACGACCCCTATGCGGGCCTGCTGGGGATAAGCATCGACAGGCTCGAAAAAGGCTACGCGCTCTGCTCGATCACCGTGACCGAAAAGATGCTCAATTTTCTCGGCCTTCTGCACGGCGGGCTCATTTTCAGCCTGGCGGACGTCGCCTTTTCGGCGGCCTCGAACAGCGATCACGAGCCCTCTTGCGCGCTCGACGTCAGCGGCTCGTTCTTCAGATCGGCCGATCCCGGTGATACTATCACCGCCGAGGCCAGGCTCATCCACACGACCAGGAGGACCGGCGTGTACCGGATGGACGTGAAGAAGAACGGCGAGCTCATGGCGACGTTCAACGGCACGGTGTTCAGGAGGATATGAGCATGGATAATGGAGGGGGCGCGTGACCGCATCGGGCCACGCGCCGGTATCCGGCCTTTTGCTTACTTTTCGGGAATCCTGAGTTTCTGGCCCGGGAAAATCAGCGTCGGATTCTTTATGATATCCCGGTTCGCGTTGTAGATTTCCTTCCACCTGGCCGATTCGCCGAGCTTTTTCTCGCTTATCGTCACCAGGTCGTCCTTGACCTGCACAGTGTAAAGGCCGGCTTCATCTGCGGCCGGCGCAGCGGGCGGCTCTTCCTGGTCGGCCGGTGCCGGGGCAGGGGCCTGGGCCGCAGGCTCAATGACCGTGGCCGGCGGCTGCTCCACCGGCGTTCCGGCCGGGATGAACCTGTCTTTGAGCTGTTCCCTGCATTTCGGCGAAAGTATCATGATGACCGCCAGGATGACCACGATGACGATTATCGCGAGGAGTATCTTGAGCCATGTTCCCATGCCGCCGGATTTTTTTTCTGGCCCGGGCTCGAAGCGCGCCGCAGGCAGGCCGCTGTCGGTAAGCGCTTCTTCGTATACGGGGCCCCGGTCTTGCCTGCGCGCAGCGGGCTTCCTGGCCGCCGCTTTCTTCGCCGTCGCCGGCTTTCTTGATGCGGCGGTTTTAGGCTTTGATTTTGCCGCCGGCGTTTTGGAAGCGGCCCATTTTCTTATCTCGCCGCGAAACCACTTGTCGGATTCCGGGGTGAAATCGTAGTTGTCGCGGATATACTGCATGGTCCTTTTCTCGGTGTCGGAATAGCCGCCGGAGTCCTTCACCAGCGCGAAAATTTTTTTTGCATCGCCCAGTGAAATCCGCCCGTCGCCTTTCCCTTTGACCGATTTGTCGGCCGCGTCAAGCAGGCTTTTGTCGTAGGTCTTTCCCTTTATCGTCCTGTAATAGGCTGCCATCGTAAACCCCCCTGTGAATGTATTCTTGTCCCGCACTGAGCACGGTATGCGGAAGCGGGATTATTTTTTCAGGCCAGAGATGCACGGATGTCGCGAACAGGGACCCTGTCCCGGAGCCGGATTATCCGTCATGCGAACCGTTGCCGGGAACAGGCATAATGAATGATGCCAGAAACCGCCGGAAAATACAAGATATTTTTTGTGCCCCGGGGCAAATCATTCGCATGCGCGGGCGTTTAATTATTGACAGAAATTTTGACCCATGCGACGCTCATTCGGTCATTCCAACCGAAACTATCCCCCGGGGGGCGGCAGAACATGGCCAGAAAAGACACGATCGTTACCACCCAGAAGAAAATCAAGGCAGCGGGCAGACTAATCAACAGGGCGGTCCTTGTCGTGCTTTCGCGGAACCAGCTGGGAAAGTGCTTCGTTCTCAACAGGGCGGTCAACATCGTCGGGCGCAGGGACGATTGCGATATCCGCCTCTCTGACCCGCTCGTGAGCAACAGGCATTTCCGCATAACCTGCAACGAGGCCGGACATTTCCAGATCGAGGACCTCGGCTCGACAAACTCTACCTACCTCAACGACAAGCCGCTCAATAAGACGAGGCTCCTCTCCTACGGCGACAGGATCATCGCGGGAAAGACGATCATGAGGTTCTTCTACGAAGAGGAATTTCTGGTCAGGAAATAACCGCGCATTATCCCGTAACAAGCGCCCGGTTCCGGTGCCTGAACAGGGATCGGGGGCGTTGTCATGGCAGAAGCATTTTTAAATCCGGCATTCACCGCGCTCAACGGCAGAATAGGCGACGTGGTCTTCTACAGCTTCGGGGGCAGGGTGTTCTTCCGCGCGTACGTGAAGCCCCGCAATCCTGACACGCCCGCGCAGAGAAGGAACCGCCGCCTGTTCAGCGACGCAATGAGGGCCTGGCGCGGGCTTTCCGCATTTGAAAAGGGATCATACAACCACAGGGCTCGGCGTGTGGGCATGACCGGCCACAACCTGTTTATCTCGCGTTACATGACTTCGCATGCGGCCGGTGAGGGCGGCAGGCCTTCTGTGGGGGTTTCCAGGCTGGATTTAAAGACGCTTTGCGGATTCTCTTCTCCGCTGCACGTTCAAGGCCGCTCCGTCTCAGGTTTTATTCCGGCCCGGCGCGGGGCCGAACGCGGCGGTTCCATGGTTTTTCGTCCCGACGGATAGGAATGCCGGAGGCTACCAGATTATTTTCAGGCCATATTTCAGATAATCGCTTATTTCCTTATCCCTGGTTGCCAGCGCCATATCGTTCTTTATGGCCTGCCATATTATCAGCCTGTCGAAAGGGTCCTTGTGCCTCAACACCGGCAGCCGGTAAAAGCTTGATGCGTCGTCAGGGTATCGAGAAGCAGGTTCATGAACCGAGCAGCTCATCATCGGAGATCTTGAAGTCTTTGCTCATTTTAAATGACGCTTTATTTTCGAGGATTCCCAGTTTTCTCCGGGATTTTATTTTATATTTCGAGTAAGGAATGAGAACGGCTATCTTCTCCTTTTTTTTACCGAAGGATATTGTTATTTCCTCCCCGTTCCTGATGTCTTCGATGACCTTCGAAAACTTCGATTTGAATTCGCCTACCTGCAGATTTTTTCATGAATGAAATATGCATTAATGTTGTCAACTTGTCAAGAATAATCCGCCTGCATTGATAATCCGATGCCGAAGGGCCCTGGTTCCCATTTTTTTACCGCCCTCAATGAGAGGGCGCCCTGCGTCTGTGCGCCGCATCAGCTCATGATTTCTTCTTCATGCTTTTCTCGATCCCTTCGATCTTTCGTATCAATTCTTCGTGGGACGAGAGGATCTCAAACATCCGTGTAATGGTTCGCATGATCTCGATGCTCATGTCAACGGCCCTTTCGCCGTCGAGCACCGACGACAGCATCGCGATGCCCTGCCCGGTGAAGGCCATCGCCCCGTTTCGCGCACCGCCCTGCGATGGCGATGAGGAAATTTTTCCGGATTCTTCGAGCTCGCTTTTTGTCGGGATAAACATGAAGTCCTCCGGGAAACGCTTCCTGTTGCGCCGAACCGCCTGCCTGAGAGCTTTTATTTCGACGCCGAAAAACGCCGCCAGGTCGCAGTCGAACATGACCGTCAGGCCGCGTATGGAGTATATCACGCCGTCGATAAGCTCTGCCTTCGTCTGAAACCTCATGCCGGGTACCTTGAATTGCCTTATTCAGCGGTATGCGCGACCATGCTCTTGTTGAGCATAATATATTGCGGCTCCGTAGTCCTGATCGTGACAAAAAAATTTAGTCCGTCATAATATTTTACGATGATCAAGCGATTCATGAATCATCGTGCTTGATCTGTTTCGGATCAATATCGAATTTACTGTTGACAGGAATAATTCGGCCGGCGAATATACTCGATGTAGCGCGACATTATTGTCATTCAGCAGGGCACCATGACAGAAAACCCTTTAATAAAAACCGCGGATATCGGCGACGCCGAGGTGCAGTACCTCCTGTACGAGGGCGACGGCCCGGTCGTGATGCTCATGCACGCGACCGGTTTTCTCCCGTGGCTGTGGCACCCGATCGCCCGGGAGCTCGCTCCCGAATACACGGTGATCGCGCCGTATTTCTGTGATCACCGCGACTCCGACCACACCGACGGCGGCCTGCGCTGGGCCGTTCTCGCGGATGATTTCTGCGCGCTGTGCGAAAAACTCGGGATCGATAGCCCCTTCCTCGCGGGACATTCAATGGGCGGCACGGTCATCACGCTCGCCGAGGCCCTGCACGGTCCCCGCGCCAGGAAGATGATCGCCATCGAGCCCATCTACCTGCCCGAACAGGTCTATGCCATGAACCTCACCGTGGAGCAGCACCCGCTGGCATCGAAATCGATCAAGAGAAAGAACTACTGGGAGCACCGGGACGCGGCGCGCGAATACCTGCTGTCGAAACAGATGTTTCAGCGATGGGACGGCGAGATGCTCGACCTGTATATTCAGTACGGCATGACCGAAGGCGATAACGGCGGGCTTACCCTCGCGTGCTCTCCGGAGCGGGAGGCGTCCCTTTTCGTGGGCGGCGGGCATTACAATCCGTGGCCGCATCTGCCTGAGATACAATGCCCCATGCTGATGCTCGAAGGAGAGCTCAGCGAGAACAGGGCGTTCATTGATCTGAAGAAGGCGGCCTCGCTGGTCCCTAAGGGCTCATACAGGCTTATCGGCGGCGCGGGCCATCTCATCCCCATGGAAAAACCCGGGGAGATCGTATCGATCATGAAGGATTATTTCGCCTTTTGATTCCATCCGGGCTATTGCTCAAACCGCATGTTTTTCGCGGGTACTTCTCTGAATGTTGGTGACAGCCCCCTAAATCCCCCCTAGGGGAAACCCCCTAAATCTCCCTTACCTGTCAATTAAGCGGGGGGATTATGAACAATCCCAGGAATCCGGAAAGAGCCGTAAAAATTATTTCTCCTGCTTGAAAAAAAACAGTGTATCGGTTATCATTGGGATGCCGGATACTGTACCGATATCCTTACAATCAGGACGGAATTAATCATGCGCCAGACCAGTTTGACTGAAACAAAAAAAATGCTGATGATAACTTTTATAGCCTGCCTTCTTGCATATCCCTTAATAATGATATTTCTTCATTTGTTAAGCCTGAACCTTGATGCGCTGGGCCTGGCGATACCATATGAATTCGCCCTGTTCGTCCCGCTTTTCCTGCTGTTTGCGGTTGTATACAACTTCCTTGCGGCCAGAATTCAGACGATGATAAACGACGACAGGAGGGACGAAGTCACGGTCGGCTACGCGCAGAGGTTTCCGCTGCTTTCTTCGATCATGGTCGCAGCGCCGCTTATAGCCGCTTCGGTGGGTATCGGGTTCCTGTTCCATGGCCTTGAAATACTGGTTACGGCATTCCAGATATTCTATTTCATCACCCTGGGGGCGATTTTGAGCCTCTGCATCACCCTGTTCAATTATTACCGGGTCAAGATCATACTCTATCCGGTTTTGAGCGCCAACAATCTCAATTCCCTCACGATTTTCGAAAAGCTGCTCGCGCCGATCCTGAGCTTCATGGTCGTGACCCTTCTTTTTATCGGGAGCCTCATATATTCGCTGAACGTAAACCGGACCATCGAGTTTTATGAACAGAAAACGTTGTTCGAAAGCGAGAGAACCGTCCTTTCGATCGACAATTACTTCAACGGCATCGCGCTCGAGCTGAAATCGACACTGGCTTTCATCGATCCCGATGACATGTCGCGGGGAGAGTCCGATGCCATGGCTATACGCATCTTCAACCGCAGGCTGAACGAATCGATCGAAACTATTTTTCTGACGAAAAGCGACGGCAGTTCGTCGACTAACAGAGGATCGCATGCGAATGTCGGAGACAGGGCTTATTTCAAGGAAGCGGCTTTGACAAAGACCGCCGCATGGTCCGATGTTCTTACAAGCAGGGATACCGGCAATAAAGTGGTCGTGTGCTTCGTCCCCAAGGTAGTGGGCGGCTCCATGCGCGGGGGCCTGGGCGTAACCATAAACTTCACCGCCATCGGGACGATGATCAACGAAATAAGCTCCTCCGACGAGACCAAGTACAATATCGTGAACCGCGACGGCAAGATCATTTATCATCCCGACCCGAAGTTCATCGACAAGGTGCTCGGAAAGGACCTTGTCGATGAAAAAGGGAAAGACCTCGCGGCATTCTTAAAGAATGACGATGGCAAATTTCAGAGGTATAAGATCAACGGCGAGCCGATGACGCTCAGGAAGACGACGCTCAAGTCAACCGGCCACAACCTCGTTTCCATAACCTATGAATCCGTCATGATGAAGCCCATCAATATGATAATCGTGCGGCTCGGTCTGGGGGTGCTCATCGTTATCGCCGCCATCACCCTGATACTGTACAGGATTGGAAGGGGCTTTTCAAACCCGATCAAGAACACGATTACGATATTCGGCAGGCTCGCTGCGGGAGACCTCACCGCAAGGAGCGACGACTACCTGCCTGACGAATTCGGCGACATGATAAAGAACATGAAGAGGTTCCAGGACAAGATCCATGAAGTGGTGGATTCGGCGCTCAACTCGTCGAACCAGCTTGCGGCTTCGGCCGAGGAGCTTTCGGCCACCAGCTCGTCTCTCGCTGAAAGCGCGCAGTCCCAGGCGGCCTCGGTCGAGGAGGCGACCGCTTCCCTGGAAGAGATTTCGGCGTCCAACGAATCGATCGCGGGCAGCTCCAAGGCGCAGTCGGACCATGCGAAGAACACCTACAACCTCATCGAGGAGCTCGGCAAGCTGATCAAGGCCGTCAACTCCGACTCGATAGCGACGCTCAATGTCGCCAACGACACGACGAGCGAAGCGATGAAAGGGAACGAGATCATGCAGAACACCATATCGGGGATGAACAGCATCGAAGAAAATTCACTCAAGATAGCAGAGATGGTTTCGCTGATAAGCGACATATCCGACCAGGTAAACCTGCTGGCCCTCAACGCGGCCATCGAGGCGGCAAGGGCGGGCGAGCATGGACGCGGATTCGCGGTCGTCGCCGACGAGATCGGCAAGCTCGCGGAGCAGACGGCGCTTTCGGCCAAGAACATTACCACTCTCGTGTCGAACGGCGTACGATCCGCAAAGCAGGGCATCCAGGACGTCAACGAGACCTCAAGGGCGCTCGAGAACATCATCAACTACATCAACAAGACGAAACAGCTGGTGCAGAAAATCGCCCAATCGACCGAGGTCCAGGCAAGGGCGGGTGAGGATGTCATCGTCGCGACCAAGCAGGTCATGGAGATGGCAGACAGCATTTCCAGTTCGACGCAGGAGCAGACGATAACGCATAACGAGATTTCGAAGACGATGACGCAGATAAACACCCAGACCCAGTCGCAGGCGTCCGGGGCCGAGGAGATAGCCTCTTCGGCCGAGGAGATAAGCGCCCAGGCCGAAAGCATGAAAACGCTGCTTGAATTCTTCAAGATCGACGGTTCGCTCGCCAAGGGATGATGAGTGTGTTTGTTGCGGACTTGAACCGTCGCAGGCCTGTCAAGCCGCCCCGGGGCGAGACGGCATGTTGATCATAGCGTGAGAAGCCCGGTGCTGAAATACCTCTCGGCCCTGTCGGCAAGTATCGTGGCGACCCTCATCTCCGGGTTTTTCCTTATGAATTCCCGCGCACCGAAAACGTTGGCGCCCGACGATGTTCCCACAAGCAGCGAGTATTTTTTCGCGAGGTCCCTCGTGGTATCGATGGCCTGTTCGTCCGAAACCTCGATGATCTCGTCGATGAGCGAGACGTCGAGCACCTCGGGTATGAACCCGTCGCCGATGCCCTGTATCTGATGGAGGCCGGGCTCATGGCCCAGCAGGGCCGAGACGTTTTTCGGCTCGACCGCGATCACCCTGATTTTCGGGTTCTGCTCCTTGAGGTATTTGCCGATCCCCTGTATCGTACCACCGCTCCCGATTCCGGAAACGAACGCGTCGATCTCGCCGTATGACTGCCTCCATATTTCGGGGCCGGTGAAATGGTAATGGCACGCAGGGTTCGCCGGGTTCCCGAACTGGTTGGGCATGAACGCGTCGTATTTTTTCTGGAGCTCGAGGGCCTTCTTCACGGCACCGTTCACGCTCTCAGAATCCGGCGTGAGCACGAGCTCGCCGCCGAGCACCCTGATCAGGTTCTTTCTTTCCTCGCTCATGCCTTCGGGCATGACGATGATGACATTGTATCCCCTGCTTTTGCCGACCATGGTTATGCCGATGCCCGTGTTGCCCGAGGTCGGCTCCACGATGGTCATGCCGGGCCTGAGCCTGCCGTCGATTTCGGCGGCCTGTATCATGTTCAGCGCGATGCGGTCTTTTATGCTTCCGCCGGGGTTCAGGAACTCGGCCTTCGCGAAGATCTGCTCGTGGCCGAGCCGCACCAGCGGAGTATCGCCGATCAGTTCTATTACGGATTTGACTATCATACGGGCCCTCTGAACCAATTCATGATAAATGATAATAAGTGGAACATGGCCCCGCGCGCGCAAGGACTTTTTTAAATTTCTTTCAGGAGGGGGGATTCATTGAAAGATGCTCGTTACTCCAGCGGGGTATAGACTTCCCTGCTGATCTCCGGGTCTTCGGGCGGCTCGGAGTTCCCGTGGCCGACCGACACGCACAGCAGGTACTTGAACGCTCCCTTGTCGGGTTTCATTCCCCGTGCAATTTCAAGGGGCAGGGGATGCTGGTCAAGGTCGAGCCCGTACAGGTTTCTGAAGCACAGCTGGTATGAGAAAGGCACCGCGGTCTTGTAAAGCCCGGTGGTCTTGATTCCCAGCGAAGACACGATCTCTGTGGATACCGACGCTCCGTGGGTATAGGGAACCCAGTTGTTCCAGTTCATGGGGTAGCTTCCCACAACGGCCTCGGGCACCGCCGGAAAGGCCATGCCGGTAATGTGGTCGTAGTCGTACAGGAGCACCTGGGAGTGATGGAACGCCGTGTTCAGTTTCTTGATATGGTCTTTCTTTATCGACGAGAAGGTGTTCCTGTCGCGGTCCTTGACCGCGGCCTTTATGGCGGCGATGCCCTGGACCGTGTTGCCGTCATGATATCGTATGCTGATGAGGAGCCCGATGTCGGCCATCCTGTTGTCGAAGTCGCCCCTCATCATGTATGACGTCCAGCGTGATCTAATGATGTTTCCCGGGACCAGAAGGTCCTGGCCGTTGAACATGCCGGCAAGCCCCTTGATGAGCGTGAGAGTGATTATGTCATCCTCCCAGTATTCTGGATAGTTGGCGGTCGCCGCCTGAAACATAAGCGATTCGATTTTCTGGGCGTATCCCTTGATATTGCTGCTTCCGTCATTTTTCATCTGCCGCAAAGATATCATGGCTGACTCCTTATTGTTTGAGCTAATTTAGCACCTCCCCGCCGATTTGCAATAACAAAATTATGGCGTCATGACATGAAAACTTTCTTTACATCCGGGAGTGAAATCATAAAGTTTGTTCCAGATATCAGTTGGCTTGCTGCTGAACCGTTATTTGCGCTTATCCCGGGCCTGCCGAAGGGTTCGTGGTGTCAGGGGGCATGCGGCAGCTCAAATAAACATGAAGGGGTATATGTATGAATATTTTGATTTTCGGACCGAATGGCAGCGGTAAAGGAACACAGGGGGCCGTTGTCCAGAAGAAGTACAGCATATCACATATCGAATCCGGCGTCATTTTCAGGGAAAACATCAAAGGCGGGACGGAACTTGGGAAGAAAGCCAAGGAGTATATCGACAGGGGCGATCTGGTCCCGGACAATATCACCATTCCGATGATTCTCGACAGGCTCCAGAAAGACGACTGCAAAAAGGGATGGCTCCTCGACGGGTTCCCCAGGAACTCCGAACAGGCCAAGGCGCTGAACGAGGCCCTCGAAGCCAAGGGCATCAAGCTCGACTACGTGATCGAGATCGTCCTGGACAGGGAGATTGCCAAGAAGAGGATCATGGGCCGCAGGCTGTGCGCCAAGGACAACAACCATCCGAACAACATTTTCATCGACGCGATCAAACCGGCCGAGAAGGACGGCAAATTCTCATGCCGCGTCTGCGGCGGCGAGCTTTCGGCGCGCTCCGACGACCAGGACGAGGAAGCCATCAACAAGCGGCACTCGATCTATTACGATACAAAGACCGGGACCCTGGCCGCGGTCCAGTACTTCAAGGACCTTTCGAAGAAGAAAGGCGGCACCCCGAAGATAATCGAGCTTGACGGCAAGCCGGGAGTCAAGGAAGTCGCCGAGGAGCTTGGAAAGAAGCTGTAAGAACAGACATACCGGAAGGGCCGTTGAAGAAACGGCCCTTTTTTTTGGGATGTGAGGCCGTTTATGGGCCCATGTAGCATTAAACTTGACAGTTGGAAATGCGGCCGATATAATGACAGGAACAAGACTCGGCGGAGCGGGTCCACTTTATAATGATTAAGGATGTGCGATAGACAATGGCTAGCATCGAGGGATTATTTCAGGAAAAATTCAGAAAAGCTATTATATTCATGGTACTCATCGTTTGTCTCAATATCGGTCTTTCGATATATTCGATGATGTTCAAGGGCGTGCCCGAATTCAAGGGCTATCTGCTTGGAACACTGTTGACCATGGTTTTTTCGATTCTCTGGGTGCTGATGGTCAGGAAGGTCTCCTTCTCGAATCCCATGGTGCTTTTCTCCCTGTCTCTCGGAGCGTTTCCGGTCAAAATAATCGTTTTCGCGGTTTTCGCGTTCGGCGGTCTTTTGATTTTCCGCATGAACAGGGCGTTTTTCGGCATGGCGTTTCTTTTAGGAACGGTCCTGAGCCTCTTTGTCGAGGTGTGGTTCATACTGACTGTTAACAAGATCGTCCGCAGATCAAGGCGCGGGTGATCATTTCCCAGGACTTATGCGAAGGTTATATGAAAAAAGAAGATCTTGCCAAGCTTTCCCGTGAAGAGCTGATCGCTTTATTGGAGAAATATCCGGAAGAAGTCAGGCCGGATGACGGATCGACTTTCAAGGTCAACCACGAAGATCTGCTCGAAGCCACTTCCGATATCATATTCGTCATCGACAAGGATGAAAACCTGGTTTACACGAACCAGGCATGGCGCAGTTTCTATCCCGCGAAGAAAGATCTCCCGTTCGGCGAGCATTACAGCAAGTACGTTCCCGATGTGGAAAAAGACAGGGCCTCCCAGGTCTTTCATGCCGTGATAAACGACGGCGCGGTGATCGAAAACGAAATCATGAAGACCTACAATGACGTCGGGGACACGTTTTATTTTCTTACGACGTTCTCTCCCCTGCGGTCCGAAAAGGGCGATATTCTGGGCCTTGTCGGCATCATGAAAAACATAACCGAGCGCCACCTTATCGAGAAGCGGCTCAAAGAGAACACGCGTATACTCGAGGAGAAGGTCAAGGAGCAGCTGGTCCAGTCCGATGAAATTATCGGCCTGCGCGACCTCAACGAGGAATTCATCAAAAACGCGCCGATCGGGATTTTCATGATGGACCGCTCCGGGATCATGCTCAGGGAGAATCCGGCGCTGTTCAAGATCATGGGCCGCTCGCACGGCGAAAAGGCGGTGGGCGTCAATCTTCTGGACCACAAGGGTTTCATCGAAGCGGGATTCGGAGATCTTTTCGAGAAGTGCCTGCGGGAGAAAAAGACGATATCGGTCAAGAACGCTCCCTATGTTCCCCTTGTCGGAGACCGCGAAATCATCATCAACATCGTTATGACCCCGATCCTCGACAAGAGCGGCACGGTCGAAAAGACGATCGTCATGGTCGAGGATGTCACCGAGCAGGTCCGTATAACCAAGAGAATGAACCGGGCCGACAAGCTTTCGGCCCTGGGATTCCTGGCGAGCGGCGTCGCATCCAAGCTCAGCGACCCGATCAACCGCATGTACATGGACCTCAATTTCGTCGAGAACAACGTCGACGAAGACAATCCGGCCAAGCAGTACGTCGAGTATCTAAAGAAGGAACTCAACGTGATCAAGAACATGTCCGAGCAGCTCGTCGCCCTTTCGGGCGCCGAGGAAGGCGACAAGGAGATATGCGAGATCAACAAGATCCTGACCACGCACCCCCTGGACGTCCAGTTCAACAGGATGAAGAGCAAGGGCCTGGAAATCCACCTCGATCTTCCGGCCATAAGCCCGCGGGTCAAGGCCGCATCCAAGCAGCTCAAGCAGGTACTGCATGACCTTATCGAGAACGCCGAGGAGGCCATACCGGAAAACGAGGGGACCATCGAGATATCCGTCAAGCCCCTTGAGGCCAAGGCGGGTAAATTCGTGCTGATAACCATAAAGGACAGCGGCATAGGGATACCCGAGGAGAATCTGGGCATGATTTTCCAGCCTTTCTTTTCAACCAAGGGACCCGAGGCCACGGGTCTTGGCCTGATGATCGCCTCGAGCATCGTGGAAAATCTGGGCGGGTCCATGGGCATTAAAAGCAGGCCGGGAGAGGGGACATCGGTAAGGGTCGCTCTTCCACTGACCGATGCGGAACCGGAGCAGAAGCTCCACCATTAAAAAGATCACGGGTCCAGTTATGATAAATATACCCAGCGAAATCAGAAAGATGTTCTCCGACGAGGGCTACACGATCGTAAGCCATGATACCAGCGCCAAAGCGGGAACGGGTCCGGCTGCAGAGGCCGAAAAGGAGCTGCTCGAGCACCTCAAGTTCATGGCGAAGAAATATCCCATGCGCGAGAGCGGCCACGTTTACACCGACAAGGCCGAAAAGGTCCCTGACAAGAAATCGGAAATCTCCGAATACATGGCCCAGTCGTCGGCCACGTTCGACATCCCCACGATCATCGAGTACCTGAACTGGCACATGAACAGGATCGCCGAAAACGTCATCGGCAGGGAAGAGATCGTGAAGCAGGCCATCTACGCCATCCTGACCGGCGAGCACATGCTTCTGCTGAGCCGCACCGGCATGGCCAAGTCGTACCTGGCCAACTATATATTCAACACGTTCGAGGGCGCCAGGATTTTTTCGTCCCAGGCGAGCAAGGACCAGACCCCCGACAACTATTTTGGCCCCTACAACATCGAGGAGTTCAAGAAGGGCAGGATAAGGCACAACATCAAGGGATCGATCATCGAGGCGAACCTGGTGTTTCTCGACGAGTTTTTCGACGCGAGCGATGTGGTCCTCAGGTCGCTCCTTTCGGTCCTGAATGAGCGAAAGTTCATCAACGGGTCGGAGCAGATCGACGTGGCCGTGCATTCGGCCATCGCCACCGCAAACTACATGAGGATGAACGAGGTGACCGAGGCCGTGCTCGACCGTTTCGCGTACAAGTCCATCATCCCCGAGGACAACAACGTGTACCGCCAGCTTCTGATCGACCACACCTACGCCTTCAGCAAAGGCAAGCCCGTAGAGCCCGAAAAGAAAATCTACTTCAACCAGATACTCTACCTTTCGGACATCATCAGGAACAACAGCAAGGAGACCGTGATCGAGATCCCGGACTTCGTCTATTTCATGAAGAACACGATCGTGAACAAGTTCCTGAACGAGATGCGCAAGAGCGATTACAATTATTTCATAAGCCCCCGCAAAATGGCCAAGGCCGCCGACTTCCTCCGCGCGTGCGCCGTGCTGCACAAGCGCTTCGAAGTGACCATGGAAGACCTCAAGGAACTGTATCTCACGATGTGCACGCTGAACAGCTACGTCTCGGTCAAGGCCAAGGACAAATCCGAAAAGGACGTGTTCATCGACGCCTACCAGCAGACGATGGTGCATTTCAACACCACCGGAGCCATCCAGCAGATCGAGTATCTCCTCAACGTGAGGAAGATTCTTCAGGAAATACGCGAGAACCCGGAAAAGCGGGATTCGATCCTCGCAAAGAAAAATGTCATCGACAATCTTCTCAATATTCTGCGCAAGGTCTTTCCCTCAAAACGCAAAGAAGAAGAGAAGATGACCATAGAATCGATCAAAAAAGGCGTGCTCGAACTCAACCCCTCGGTTGAAGAGGTCG
>JAKLIV010000051.1 GCA_022709405.1 Spirochaetota bacterium | reverse complement strand
GGTGCAGTTCACGGCCGAATGGTGCCCCAACTGCAAGCTGGTCGAGGCGCGCTCGCTGCATACCGACAGAGTCGCCCGGGCCGTAAAAGAAAACGACGTCGATTATATGATCGCCGACATCACAAGGGAAAATCCCGCGGCCGAACGCCTGCTCTCGCTTCTCGGGAGCAGATCGATTCCGGTGCTCGCCGTGATCCCGGCCGGCGACGATTTTTCCAGGCCGGTCTGCCTGAGGGACATATATTCCGAAGAAGACGTCATAAACGCTATCGGCATGGCCCTACAAGTCGAAAATCGATGAATCATGAAAATTAATACTTGAAGAATGCATGCCGTTGATATAATTAAACAAACAAGGGCGACGGACCGTCTTTGAGCTTCCGGTGTCCGACAGTTTTACATAAAAGTGACGGATATATAGTATTAAAACAATTTTTTATGGAGGGTTCAATGAGCATTAAAAAAAGTTCGATGGCAATGAGGATTCTGGCCCTGGTGCTGCTGGCCGGCCTCGCGAGCTGCGGTCCCGTGACAAGGGAGAAGATGATCGAGAGCACGAGCAAATTCAAACTCCCGTATGAACCGAAAAAAGACAAGGCGCTCATCTATGTCGTGCGCGACAACCCGTTCGCCGGTCTGGTCAAGTTCAACATCTTCGTCGATGTCATCGCCGACGACTACTGGGCGGGCGGATGCATGGGCGGCCAGTTCATCCACTGCTACGTAAAACCGGGGAACCACACCCTTTTCTCCAAAACAGAAGGGCCCGTGGCTTCGGTCAGCTTCAATGCTGAGGCGGGAAAAATATATTACGCACAGCTCAATGCCACCTCCGGTTTCTGGGTGGCCAATCCGATGCTTTCAGCGCTTGATGAGGTGACCGGAAAATACTACCTCATGGACTGCCGTGAAGGCCAGAAAGGCAAAACGGAGTTCTGACATGGTGAAAAAAACCGTTTCTGCCGGAATCCTGCTCGCGGCCCTTGCGCTGCTGATGACGACGCCCTCGTGCGGCCCGGCCTCAAGAGCCGACATGATCAAGGAGAATAAAACCTTCCGGCTCCCGTACGGACCCAAGCAGGGGAAAGCGTTGATTTACGTGGTCAGGGACAATCCCTTCGGCGGTCTGGTGAAGTTCAACGTGTATGTCGACTCCATGAAGGACAGCCGATGGATGGGGGGATGCATGGGGGGCCAGTTCATCCACTGCTACGTGAGGCCCGGTAGGCATACCCTGTATTCAAAAACAGAGGGGCCGATCGCTTCAGTATCGATAAGCACGCAGGCAGGAGGAGTGTACTACGTACAGCTCGCGGCGACAGTGGGGGCTTTTGTTGCGAACCCCCTGCTTTCACTTCTTGATTCAGTAAACGGAAAACATCAACTGAGCAACTGCAGGGAAGGCAATCAGGGGAAAACCAACCTATAGGAAAAACGATGAAACGGGCCGTCCTGAAAGGGCGGCCCGTTTTTTATTTGCCGAAAAATTCCTCGACGACCCCGACTGCGAGATCCGCGTGTTTCTTCTTGTCGAGAATATCTTCCCTTGTAAAAAAAACCGATTTGTTTTGAGATGAAGAACTCATAAAAACGATCTCGATTCCGGGCGTTTTCTTCCCGGCGCAGTATCCGGTAACGCAGAAGCGGCAGTTCGACAGTAAAACCCGCACGCTCCCGGCCTGGACGGTTTGCGAATAGATCCAACGCTCGATTTCCCTCGCAAGCTCCGTATAAAACGCCTTGATATAATTGTCCATCACGTCATCGGAAAGGGCGCTCGAATAGACAAGCTCTACGGAAAAATCCCGCCTTTTAATGATCCTGGTCTCCTCCTTGATTTCCAGGCCGTAGGGAGTCTTTCCCTTCATGGATACTTCGCGCTTCTGGTTTTTGCCGGTATATGAAATACTCCCGTCTGTCCGGAATTCGATGAGTTCTCCTTCGGGCTTCTGCACGATACGCCTTCCGTTTCGATAATTGGTCACTTTGGTCCCGTCGGGGCAGACCGCTTCGTCCCTGTCGCTGTATTTGGTAATCCTCGTGCCGTCGGGCTTGGAGTATATTTCCGCCTGCCCCGTCTTCTCTATCAGGCTTGCACCTTCATAATCGATCGAACATCCCTGGGCAAAAACCTGAAACTGATGGCAGGCGGCTGTCAGGAAGAGAATTAAAGCGATATATATGATTCGCATTGCAGACCTCGGATAGTATGAATAGTATCCATTTCGGACCGGATTACATCAAGTAAAAAAAATCATGCGCGGTCAAGGGCGCGATGGGCGATGTCCCTTCGGTAGAAGCATCCATCAAAGAAAATTTTCCCGATACGTCCGTAGACTTTTTCCCGCGCTTCGGCGAGCGTTTTACCGGCGGCAGTGACATTGAGCACCCTGCCCCCGGCCGTAACCAGCCTGTCGCCCTGTCTTTTCGTGCCCGCGTGAAACACGATGACGTCATTGTCCATTTTGTCAAGCCCGGTGATTTCCATTCCCTTCGCGTAGTTTCCGGGATATCCTCCCGAGGCCATGACCACGGTTATCGCGTGTTCGTCTCTGAATCGAAGGGACATTCCCTTGAGTCCGCCGTTGACCGAAGCCTGAAAATAGTCTCCCAGACGGCCGTCCAGGAGCGGAAGGATCACCTGCGTCTCGGGATCGCCGAACCGCGCGTTGTATTCAAGGACCCTGATTGAATCCCCCTTGATGATCAATCCGGCATAGAGGATACCCTTGAAGGGAACTCCCTCCTTTTTCATGCCGTCTACGGTGGGCTGAAGCACCGCAGCGCAAACCTTCTCGAGCAGCGCCGCGGTCACCACAGGAGCCGGAGCGTATGCGCCCATGCCGCCCGTATTCGGCCCCCGGTCTCCGTCGAAAACGCGCTTATGGTCCTGGGCCGCTACGAAAGGAAGCACGGTTTCGCCGTCCGAAATTCCCAGCACCGAGGCTTCCTCGCCATCGAGGAATTCCTCGACAAAAACCCGGCCGCCGTCTTTCACGTTTTCTTCGATAAAGGCCATTGCCTCGGCCAGGTTCCCGGGAATCGCGACGCCTTTGCCTGCGGCCAGACCGTCGAGCTTGATGACGATGGGATAATTCTTCAGGCTTCTCACATGGTTGATCAGGCCATCCTTCGAGGTGAAATCGGCGTGAGAGCCCGTGGGGACCCCGTATTTTTCCATGATGGATTTCGCGAACAGCTTGCTTCCCTCGAGCATCGCCGCCCCGGCGCAGGGCCCGAACGCCGGGATATTCTTCTCGGCGAGGTAATCGACCAGACCGTCCACCAGGGGCGCCTCGGGTCCCACGACAACCATGTCGATTTTCCTGTCTGAGCAGAATTTTTCGATGCCCCTGAAATCGTTCACCTCGATATCGGCCCTGAAAGCGTCATCGATGCCGCCGTTGCCCGGAGCGACGAAAACCTCGCGCGCGCTGCCGTCGGTCATGAGCCTCCATGCAAGGGCGTGCTCCCGCCCCCCGGAACCGATCACGAGAAATCTCATAAGGCCTCCATCATATTATTATGAATTCATTTTTATAAGTGATGCAATTTTCGTCAAGATTGATTTGGTTATACATTCTCAGGGGCCTTGTAGGGGCGTAGCGCGCTACGCCCCTACAAGGCCCCTGCCCCTGCCGGACAAGCTTATTCCATAATCTCATATATATGCACTTCACAGGGATCGAAGTCGTCCTCTATCGCCCCTCCGGTGACCGGTACAGTGCGTCCTTCTTCATCGAAAAGATATGCCGTCCCGTTTCCAACGCCCTCAACCGTTATGGTCGCCGCAATCGTCCCGCCCGTGGGTCCGCCGCCGATCGCGCTTTCATTAACCCTCACCGCAAAGAGCCACGTTGCGCCGTCATACCGGCGCGCCATGGTTTCGATACGCTCCCCGGAAGCGTTCACGTCCACTACCGGACCGATTTCCGGTCCAAGCACCACCGGCGCCAGCTCGCCGATCTGCTCGACAAAGGCGGCCATGACCGGGTAGTTTTCGTCCGGCGTGCCGCTGTGCCAGGGGAACCAGATTATCCCCTTCATCCCGTGCACTACGGTCAGCCACGCGAGCATTTTCAGCTGTGGGGGCGTCGGGTGCCAGGGGGTCGGCTGGCGCACGTCTCCATCGGCCTCGTTGATGTCGCAGGTCTCGATCGCGGACATGCAGGGCACGAGATTGCCGGTGCGCTCGCGGAAATCGTCCATGATCTCGATGAGAAAGTCCATGGTCGCGCTGCGCGAATGCGGCGCCGCCCACTCGATCGGATAGTAATCCATCGAAAGGATGTCGGCGACATGGGTTCGCCTGCCGAAACGGCCGCCGTTGTCCATATACAGGTAGTTGCCGCTGCGGCTCCACGCCCAGGAGGGATAATCGGCGCCGATCCAGTGGCCGACAAGGTTCACCGATGTCGGATGATGCGGGTCGAGGTCGTGGCAGCGCCTTGTCCAGGCCCTCACCACCTCCGCCGGAAGATACTGGTCGTCGCCGCCCAGCTCGGGCTCGTCGCGCCAGTTCCACGCGAACATGCCCTCGTGATCCTTGAGGCGGTTCACGTAACCCTCGATGATCGATATATCGGCATTACGATCAAGGTAATTCGAATAGTGCTCGCCGTAAAAGGCCCACCCGCCCCCGGGGCCGATAGCCCTGAATCGGTTCGCGAAACCGGTGTCCAGGTATTCCTCCCAGCCATCGGCAGTGTACACGGGCGCCGAATTCATCCCCCAGAAGCCCTGGGTGTGAAGCATATTGACGTAACCGGCGGCGGCCCAGTCGTCGATTTCGTAATTCCTGAGCCCGAAGGGCGTGACCGGAAAAACGAGCTCGCCTTTTATGCGGATAGCGTTGTTTTCATCGACGCCGACATCCGGAGCGCCGTCATAGGGCTTTGAAAACCGCTCCACGAGCGCTTCAAGAATCGCCCCGGAGCCGTCTCGCAACTCGGCGCGCACCGTGTAATTCCCCGCGGGAAGCGCCGAGTTGTCGAGGAGCACGCGCTCTTCAGCCGCGAGATTATCTCCCCTGAACAGCTCATCCTCGTATCCGTTGTCTCCGCCGACAGTCACGACCAGGGTGTTTTCCGGGTCGACGGTCATCTCTCCCGGAACCTGAACATAAAGGTATTGAGCGTACCGCGCGTGATAATCCGCATGACGCAGCTCAAATCCGGTCGTGATCTCGTCAAGCGCCAGGGCCCGGTCGTATATCTTCACCTCATCGATGGCCCCGGAAAAAACGTCGTTGGAATCGTTCCCTGCGCCGATATACAGGGGCCCTTCTGCCGATGCGAGCGCTCCCGTAAGCGGCGCAGGGCAATGGCCGTCGACATTCTGGTCAATGCCGTCAAACACGATCCGCACGCTGGCGCCGTCATAAACCAGGACATAGTGATGCCAGTTCGTGTCGTCGGCGCCCGAGTACCAGGGCTCGGCCGCTGCATTCCCGGAATCGGTCGTGACAGCCCCGACGAGCTGCTGGCCGCCCACCCCGACCCGCAGAGAAAACAGGCCGGGACAACCGACAAGGCACCCTTCCCCGTCCGCACGGCTCTTCTTCGCCCACAGCGAAACCGTCATGCCGGAGATCCCGGAAAGTTCGCCGCCAAACACCGGGCAGGTGATTACAGACCCGCCCGCTCGAAAGGCGCCGCCCTGCGCGCCTGTACAGAAAACGGGCCCTCCTCCGATGCATTGAGCGTCGAGGCCGCTCGAAGAGGAATCATCGAGGCCGTCATCGAATCCGTAATGCAGCACCGGACCCGGGGCGGGCCTCGGCGGCAGTCTGAGATATTCGCCGCCAACCGTTACGGTTCCCCTGCCGGAGGCCGATTTCTCGCCGTAATACTTCGCGGTCACCGTGACCGTGTACTCTCCCGGTCGCATGAAGGCGTGCGTCACCGAGCGGCCCGTGCGAGAGGGCATCGAATCATCGCCGAAATTCCACTCATATGAGCACAAATGGGGATCGTGAAGGCCTCCAAGGGTCGTGGCATCGAAGTAGACCTCCTCCCCGACGATGATGTCGGATGAGGGTTCCATGCGGATTTCGTCATAGACAAATGAATTATTGCAGCTGCAGCCGGTGCACGAGAGGTTCGGCAGTATGATCGTCAAAACCAGCGAAATCAACGCCGCCGGCCGCGCCAATGAACGGGCGTTTATAATAAGCATGCGAACCTCCTCCAGACAGCTTTTATGCATGCGGGATGCGATAAAAATCGCTTATTTTTGCGGCTTCAGCGAAATAATGCAAGCATATTCATGAGAACTCAGGCCGATATTGACGGTTTATCGACCTTGAAGTACGACATAAGCACGCCCAGATCTGTAGCGTTGCTTCTGAGAGCCTCGGCCGTTGACGCGAGCTCCTCGGAAACAGAGGCGTTCTGCTGAGAAATTGAATTGAGTTGATCGATGCTCTGAGCGATCTGGGACAGTCCCGTGTTCTGCTCAACCGATGCGGTGGTAATCTCCTGGACAAGGGAAGCAGTCTCCCTGATTCGCGGCACGATTTCCCTGAATAACGTTCCGGCGCGCTGTGATATTTCGAGGCTGCCTGCCGCTACCGAGCTGATTTCCTGAGCGGCGATCTGGCTCCTTTCGGCGAGCTTTCTTACTTCGCCCGCGACCACGGCGAATCCCTTTCCATGGCTTCCTGCGCGCGCGGCCTCGATCGCGGCGTTCAGGGCGAGCAGGTTTGTCTGATACGCTATATCCTCGACGATAAGGATTTTCCGGGCTATCTTCTGCATCGCATCGAGCGTCTCCTGAACTGCCGCCCCTCCCTTTTCGGTCTGACCGGCGGCCTCGCTCGCGATCGAATCGGTCTTCCTGGAGTTTTCTGTGTTCTTTTCTATTCCGGCCGACAATTCTTCCAGAGTCGATGAAACTTCCTCCACCGTCGCCGCCTGATCGTTGGATCCCGAGCTGAGGCTCGCCGCTGTATTGTTCACTTCATCAGAGGCGGCGCTTATGACACGAGTCCCTTCTATGACTTTCATGATCACGTTGCGCATTTTGTCGAGGAATTTATTGAAATATCTCGACATATCGGCCATTTCGTCGTTTCCGACCACATCGAGTTCTGCCGTGAGATCGCCTTCTCCCTCGGCGATGTCCTTAAGCCTTTCAACGGTCTTGTTGATGGGATCGACGATGCTTCTGCCGATAATTGTTGAGATCACCACGGTAATAACGGCGAGCAGAAAAAGAAATCCCCACAATGAATACACGACGACCAAAAGGACGAATTCGGAAAGGGCCCCCGCTCCTTCTGAAAAGCGCCTGGGGATATCCATGATGGCATCCCCCCGCGCCGTCCAGTCCGCAAGAGTCAGGCTGGTGCTCTCCTGGTCGACTTGCACGCCTTTCAGATGCAGGGATATCGCCTTATACTCACTGACCTGCTTTGCCGCATCATTTCCGATATCAAGAAGATCTTTTACCTGCGGAAGCCAGTCAAGAAGGTATAGCCGGCGGGCCAATACCAGCGACTGTCCTTCATCGAATTCGGCAATTGTTTTATTGAACAGTTCAGCGGCCCCGGAAATCCCGTTTTCCCTTATGCTGGCAGGCATGCCGCTGAAGCCGTTTGCATACGAAATGGCGAAATCCAGGTTTTTTTCCATGGATTCCCTGCGTTTTTCATCCCCGGTCAGGATATAGTTGTAACCGTCGATTCGGCCCTGCATGAGGGCAACCGAAAAGGCACGCTCTGCGCGCGAAATATTGGTTACCATGTTCAGTGTGTGCGCCATCCACACGCTTATCAATATCAGAGCGACCCCGCAAATGACGAAAAAAACGACGAGCAGCTTGACCTTGTTCTTGATGCTCACTGAACTCATCGACTTGAGTTTAAACCAGTTCATTATTCCTATTTGCGATGACATAGGATTCCTCCAGAATCGTGATGGAATAATTGTATCGTTTTTCAGTGTGTTGTCAACCGCCGGTCCGGCATGCGAAAAAGCTGTTTTTCCTTCCCGGAACCGCCATTTTTTCAAAAAAGAGTCCGCTGATCTTGACGTTCAGAGGAAAAAAGGCTATACTATAATTGGTCGAACCACTGAACCAATAATAAGGAGCATAATAATGACATCATCACCCCGCCCGCTTGTTCCCATAAGCAAAAGCAGGCTGCATGAGGAAATAATCGGCCAGATACAGGACCGCATCATAAAAGGAGAGCTCGCGCCGGGAGAGAAGCTTCCGGCCGAAAGGGACCTCGCGCAGAGCCTCGGCGTGAACAGGGGCACCGTGCGGGAGGCCCTGAAAAAACTCGAGATGCTGGGCCTGGTCGAAATTCTCCACGGCGACGGGATATACGTGAAAAACTACCTCGAATGCGGGAACCTGGAGCTGTTGAAATCCATAATCTACTCCAGCAGCACAATGACCGCGGGAATAATAAAGAACCTGCTCGAACTCAGGAGGATCCTCGCGCCCGAGATGGCCGCCGCCGCCGCGGCCAACCGGAGCGAAGAAGACGCAGCTCGAATGAAGAAAATCATCGCTTCGGACGAGCAAAGCGTGCTGGAACGCGACCTTGCAATACATAGCGCGATAGCACGGGCGGCGAAGAATCTCCCGTACGTTTTCATCCTGAATTTCAACAACCAGGTATTCAGGGACTTCGGGCACATATATTTCGACGATGCCGAAAACCGCGAGAGATCGAAAAAATTCCATCGTGATATAACGGCCGCCATCGCCGGCCGGAAACAGGACGAAGCGAGGAAAATCATGCGCGACGTTCTGGCCTACACCGACCGAAAAATAGACGAGTACTATAAAATCGCGCCGACGAAAAGACGCGCCGGAGGGAATTCATGAGAAGGTTCATCGAACAGCACAGTGACAAAATCTACGACCTGATCGTGATCGGCGGGGGGATTACAGGAGCGGCCGTCGCCTATGACGCCGCATCCCGCGGGCTTTCAGTGGCCCTGATCGAGAAAGGGGATTTCGGGGCCGCGACCTCTGCGGCGACCTCGAAGCTGATCCACGGAGGCCTGCGCTACCTAGCGACCATGGAATTCGGCCTGGTGAGGGAATCGCTGCGCGAGCGGAAGACGCTCGAGAACATCGCGCCTAATTTCATATACCCCGTACCGTTCATGATCACCACCAACAACGCAAAACTGACCAACACCAGGCCGGTGATCAAGGCCGGGATGATTCTCTACGACATCCTCTCATGGGACAAGGGGATGACGCGCGACCCGGGAAAGAAGATCCCCCTTCACCGGTCAATAGGGCCGGACGAGGTGATGCGCCTCGAACCGAACGTCAAGCGCGAGGGGCTCACCGGCGCATCGATATACTACGACTGCCAGAGCATCTGCCCGGAGCGCCTCACCCTGGCCTTCATCAACTCCGCGGTGAAGCACGGTGCGGACGTCTCGAACTACGCGCAGGTCACCGATTTCCTCCGCGGCATCGGGGGCCGCATCGAGGGTGTCAAGGTAAAAGACCTGGTCCGCAGCGGAGAAAAGAGGATCAGGGCGACACTGACCATCAACTGCGGCGGTCCCTGGGCCGACATCCTCCTGGGCCTTGCAAAGAAGCAGAAGCCGGGCGAACAGCTCAGGCGTTCCGAAGGAATCCACGTGATAACGAAAAAGCTCGTCGGTGAGCATGTGGTCGGATCGATGACGCCGTCAGGACGTCACTTCTTCCTCATCCCCTGGCGCGGCCACTCGCTCATCGGCACCACCGACAAGGAATACGTGGGCAGGCCCGACGATTACCGGGTGACCAAAAAAAGCATCCTCGAGCTCCTGAGCGACGTGAACGGCTCGTTCGGCAACGGGAACCCAATCACCTACGATGACGTGCTCTACTGTTACGGGGGGCTCAGGCCCCTGGTCGAAGACCAGACCGAGGACGTGTATGAATCCTCCCGAAAATATGAAATCTACGACAACTCGGCCGACGGGCTCGACGGCCTGATCACCGTTGAAGGGGGAAAATACACCACGAGCCGCAATCTCGCCGAAAACGCGATGAAGGTCATCACCGCGAAGCTCGGAAAAAAGACCGGGAAGATGATAACGAAAGACGCCTTTCTGGCCGGATGCGAAATCCCCGACATGGAATCCTTCATGAAAAAGGCCCTGTCGGACAACGAGGACTTCCCGGCCGCAAGCATCGACTACCTGGCCCGCATATACGGCACCGGGCTGGGCAGGGTGCTCGAGCTCGCCCGGAGCAGGAAAAAATGGGCGGCTCCGCTGAACAGGGAAGGAGAGATGCCGGCGCAGGTCGTTTACGCCGTGCGCGAGGAAATGGCCCTGACCCTGAAAGACATCATATTCAGGCGTACCGGGCTGGGCACGCTCGGGCATCCGGGAAAAGAGGTATTGAAAAAAATAACGGACACTGCGGCTGAGGAGCTCGGCTGGGACGCCGTAAAAAAGAAAGAAGAGATGCAGTCGGCCGAAAAGGCGCTCATGATCCCGAAAGACTGAAGAAGCCATACAAGGAGAAAACGATGAAAGAAACAAAATCATTCGTCCCCCGCTGGAGGGAGGAAGCCCCTAAAAAAGGATCATACCGCTCCATTTTCAAGTGGGGCAACCCGAAAGAATTCAAACATCCCAACGACAAGCTCTACAGGGAACTGAAAGCACAGTTCGGCATGACCGACGGGGATTTCAGGCAGCGGCGCCGCGAAGGCGACGAGCCCGTCCGCGCGCCGCGCCCCGGCAGGATCAAAAAGAACCAGGCCGCGGCCCTGGCGAAAATCGTCGGCCCCGAAAACGTCTCCGCGGAAGCATATGACCGCGTGAAATATTCGAAGGGCAAAACCATCGAAGAGGCCATGAGGCTCCGGGCCGGGGACGCCGGGGATGTTTCGGACCTGGTCATACATCCCCGCGACAAGGAGGACGTGCGAAAGATCGTCGCCTACTGCAACGCGCAGCGAATCCCGGTGTACGTGTACGGCGGCGGCTCCTCGGTAACCTTCGGTCTCAATCCCTCAGGCGGAGGCGTCACGCTGGCGCTCTCGACCCACATGTACAAACTCGTCGAACTGAACGAGCTCGACCAGACCGCCACCGTGCAGGCGGGGATGATGGGGCCGGCATACGAGGAATTGCTCAACAATGCGCCTGAAAAACTGGGAGCAAAAAAACGCTACACCTGCGGCCACTACCCGCAGTCGTTCGAATACTCCTCGGTAGGCGGATGGATCGTCACCCTGGGATCCGGACAGAGCTCGTCGTACTATGGAGACGCGTACGATCTCGTGGTGAGCCAGGAATACGTGACCCCGGCAGGATCGTTCAAAACGCTTTCATACCCGGCCACGGCAACGGGCCCGAAGGTGAACGACATCATGAAAGGAAGCGAGGGGTCCTTCGGCGTGCTCGTAGAGGCGACGATGAAAGTGTACCGCCATATGCCCGGGAACAGGCGGCGTTTCGGTTTCATCTTCCCGACATGGCAGGACGCGATCGACGCCGGGCGCGAGATATCGCAGGGCGAATTCGGCATGCCCGCGGTTTTCAGGATATCCGACCCCGAGGAGACCCATATCGGACTCAAGCTCTACGGCATAGACGGGACCGTCCTCGACACCCTAATGACCGCTCGCGGATACCGTCCCATGGAGCGATGCCTGTTTCTCGGTTCAGCCGAGGGGGAGGCCTCGTTTTCGGCGAATGTCAAGAGACAGGTGAAAAAAATATGCCGCGCGCACGGCGGGATGTACCTGACCGGCTACGCGACCAAAAAGTGGGAGCCGGGCCGCTACCGCGACCCGTACCTTCGCGAGGACCTGCAGGATTACGGTATACTCATCGACACACTGGAGACCGGCGTGACATGGTCCAACATCCACCGCGTGCACCAGGAAGTGCGGGCGTTCGTGAAGTCGAGGCCCGCGACCATCTGCATGACGCACGCGTCGCATTTCTATCCGCAGGGGACCAACCTGTATTTCATCTACATCATGAAAACCGATGACGTGAACGAATACAAGGCGTTCCAGGACGGGATCATCACCGCGATCCGCAAGGCGGGCGGATCCCTCAGCCACCATCACGGCGTTGGCAAGATGATATCCCCGTGGATGGAAAAGCACCTGGGCAGGGAGCAGATGGATGTGCTGCGGACGCTCAAGAAGCATTTCGACCCGCGCAATATCATGAACCCGGGCGGGCAGCTGGGCCTGGACCTGGATAAAAAAAAGATACGGTAATTTTGCGCCATGCAGGGGTTACGCGCGCAGGGCCCCTGCATGAAAATGCTACAGCACCTGAATCCCGATCACGGTCACGTCATCGTGGAGAGATATCTTGTTCTTGCCTCCGACGAAGTTGTCGACGCTGGTGATAATGCGGTACATGAGCTCCTCGATGGGAAGGTCTTTGCCCTCCTCGACGCACCTGCGCAGGGCTTCCTCGCCGAAAACGTCCTCCTTCTCATCGAACTGTTCGAAAAGCCCGTCGGTAAAAAGAAGCAGCCGGTCGCCGCTTCCGATCTCGTCGATATTGACCTGGTAGGCGGCTCCCTTGACGATCCCTACGAGCTTGCCGGTGTGGGCAAGCTTGTGAACTCCGCCCGCATGGATCATTACCTGGTCGGGATGTCCCGCTGAAGCATACACAACCCTGTTCGAGTTCAGGTCGAGGTCGATGATGAAACATGAAAAAAACACGCTCAGGATCTCGTAGATATCGAGGAATGAATCATTGAGCCTTGCGAGAAGGACGGAGGGGTCTTCCATCTCCTTGACTTTTTCGTACTCGCCCTTGATGATCATGGTGACCAGCGCGGCCTGCACTCCGTGGCCAGCGGCGTCAGCCAGAAAAACCCTTATGTACCCAGGCCTGATTTCGGTAATATCGTATATGTCCCCCCCGACCTCGCTCATCGGATAATACTGGATGTATGTCTTGATGCTCTTTATGTCGTTGAAGTTCCTGGTGAGGATCCGGTTCTGAATCTTTTTGGCCAGCTGCATGTCCTCCTGGACCTGCCGGTACATGACGTTCAGGCGGTCGTATGCGCCCCTGAGCTCCTCGGTGCGCTCTTCGACCCTTTTCTGCAGGTTAGAGCGTATCTCGTTAATCTCGATCGCCGCGCGGTTGTAATGGTTCGAAAAAGTGACCAGCTCCCTGTCGAGATACGGCGGGAAATACAGGCCGTCGCCGCCTGAAGCGAGCTCCTTGGTCGCCCTGTTGATCTCAGCCAGCGATATCGCGATCTTGTTTGTCGAAAGGTATATCAGGAGACCGACCGTCGAAACGCTCAGGATGATAAAGATGAAAATCTGCACCAGAGGCTTTTCGCTCGCCATGATGAATATCGTGAGAATGAGCATGCTGAGAAAGACGAGAAGGATCGCGAAGATGGACTTGTTGCGCACGCTCAGGAGGTAGCGGGTTCTGAAATTCATCTCGAACCTGAACAGCACCCTCTCGAGCCGCTCCTTGTACGGCCCGACCAGGTACTCGGTGACGTTGAACACGAAATAACCGTGTATCAGGACCGTGAAGCATCCCCCCATGAGGATATATGCGATGAGCATCAGATCATCGCCCAGCACCACATAACACCCGGCAAGAAGAAACCCGATCACCAGGAGCGTATAACCGGACGCAGCCGCCAGGTTGTTTCTTGGAAGGAGAACGACGCTCTCATAGAGCTCCTCGATAGTTCCCTTCTCGGCAGTGTAAGCCTCTGAAAAGATAAAGCCGTCGGAAAGATGCTGGTTCAGATTCCTGATGGTGCGGGTGAATCCGCTTATCCCGAGCCGGTACAGAAGACCATAATGGATAAAATGGATGAGAAGCGCCGCAATCGTGCCGATCACAATCGCCGCTATGGTGAAGTTGAGCCCCTCGTGTCCGATGTCGGCCGTGGCATAGAAGATATAATATCCGTAAGAAGCCGCCGGATAGACCCAGAGGGTCGAAATGAATGCAACAGAAAAACCGAATGAGGTCTTTCCGGCCAGATTTCTGAGTAAAGTAAGAATCATGCGCCTGTCATATCTGATTCGTGATCTAGTCCAGCCCTGAATCCAATCGGAGGTAAAAATGAAAGATTGCGGCTATATTTTTTTGATCAAGTGCTTATTGTTCATATTTGTACAAATGTCAATTATTATTTTGTCAATTTCTTTGGGAACCGGCCTGAAGACGATTTTTTCATGAAAATAATTGCTTTTTTAGGCGCCCCGGGATTTCCTGTGCCCATGCGGACGTCAGAATCAACGGTACCGAGGGAATACTGCGGAGAGCGGATCGACAAATATCTGGCGATGCGATTCGGATACATGAGCCGCAATGAATGGCAGCGCGAAATTTCCAGCGGACAGATAACCGTCAACGGCTCCACCGTCTCAAGCAGCCATCGCAAGATAAGGGAAGGCGATGTCGTTACCTATGAAGGCCGCAATCTCGTCGAGCCTGAAATCGACCGCGATTACACGGTCATTTACGAAGACCGCCATCTGCTGGGGATCAACAAGCCCGGCAACATTCCGGTGCACCCGTCGGGCATATTCTTTCACAACACCCTGCTGACCCTTTTACAGAACGAGACCGGAATGAAGCTGCATCCGCTGCACCGGCTCGACCGGGAAACGTCCGGCGCCGTTCTCTTTGCCAAGGACAGGGAAACCGCATCCGTAATCCAGTCATCCTTCAACGACCTGGTTTCAAAAACATATCTTGCAATCGTTCACGGCAGGCCGTCGGGCGCACTGAGGGTGGATGTTCCCCTCGGCCAGGACTATTCCTCCATGGTCCGAAAAAAAAGAAGCGCCTACGCCGGCGCCCCCGAAAAAGCGGCGACGTCATTCATCCCCCTCTTCACTACCGGAGAATTCACCCTTGTCAAGGCCGAACCCGAGACCGGGCGCCAGCACCAGATCAGGGCGCACCTGCTGCACGCCGGGTTCCCCATTCTCGGAGACAAACTGTACGGCATCGACGAAGGCCAGTACATCAAGTTCACCCGCGAGGGACTTTCAGACGAAATAATTGAAACGCTCGGCTTCCCCCGCACGGCGCTTCATTCCCGGAGGCTCATCCTGCGCCATCCCCATACCGGAGCGTGGCTCCGCATCACCGCGGAGATGCCCGAAGATTTCAGGAATTTTCTCTCGGGACAACGGCAATGGCTGAACCGGTGATCCCGCCGAAGGCGAAGCTCATCGCCGGGCTGTTGTGCGGGCGGGAAAGTCTTGCCGGGAGCGCCATTGCCGGGCTCGAGGCCAGGTTCGGGCCAGTCGACCTTGAAAGCGCCGCCATGAAGTTCGAACACAGCGACTACTACCGCGACATGGGCGACGACCTGAAAAGATCGTTCATCTCCTTCGAAAGGCTCATCGAGAGGGACGCGATCGCCGGAATAAAAATCTTTACCAACGGCCTCGAATCCTCGCTGTCAGAGGGCGAGCACAGGCTGATCAACATCGATCCCGGCTACCTCACCCTCTCGAATCTGTTTCTCGCCTCGTGCAAGGAATACTATCACCGCGCCTACCTCTCGGCCGGGGTGTATCTCGAAAACGAATACCGGTATACGGGGGGACGTTTCGTGCCGTGGGATTGGACCTACCCCGATTACCGGACACCGGAATCTCTCGAATTTTTCCACAGGGTGCGGGAGAAATACCACGGGCAGATCAGGGCGGGGGGATGACGGGATCGTTTACACATCCACCACGGTCCGCGCTGTCCAGACTTCACCTTCCCTGCGCACTTCCAGGCCGTGCAGGGTCACGGCCTTAACGTCTGTAGCGAACACGTGCCGGGTGCGGTCAATGGCCTCGCCTGCAGCCTCGCACGAGCATGACCATGAGCCGTCCCTTTCGCGCACCTCGATCCTTACCGGGACAAGCAGAAGTCCGCGTGCGTCCTTGTAAAAGAGAAATTCCTGAAGAAAGCCGTAATACAGGATGTCGAGATCGCCGCGGTCGAGGTCGATGTGGAGGCTTTCACGGGCCATGACGGATTCAGGGTCATGGAGCATGATGGAAAGCAGGGCGCGGGCGCCCGAGACGAAAAGCTCGGCAAGGTCTTTGCCGCGCGCGATGAAGGCCGCGTCGGCCATGCTCATCCCGTCGATGATCTCGAACGGCATGGCCCGGCTACCCCTTGATATTCCCCATCGGGGTGAAGCGGGCGACCGGCCTGGAGAGCCCGGCCCGGCTTGTTGCGTCTATGACCATGTCGACATCCTTGTACGCGGCCCCGGCCTCCTCGGCCAGGCCCGGGAACGAAGCGGTCTGGATGTATATGCCGTCATCCATCATCCGTTTCTTGAGATCGCGGCCGTTGAACTCCTTTTTCGCCCTCATGCGCGACATGACCCTGCCGCTTCCGTGAGCCGTGGTGAAAAACGCGTCCGCGCCCGACCGGGCTCCGGCGAGAAGATACGACGCGGTCTGCATGCTGCCGCCGATAAGCACGGGCTGGCCGCTCTCTGCGTAACGCGCCGGAACGCCCTTCATGCCGGGAGCGAAGGCCCTGGTCGCGCCCTTGCGGTGCACCAGGAGAAGGCGCTCCCTTCCGTCCACCGGCAGTCTCTCGAGCTTCGCGGTATTGTGGCACACGTCATAGACCAGCCGCATGCCCATATCGGACGGGCTTTTACGAAAAATTTCGCTGAACACCTCCCTGACTCGATGCATCATGAGCTGCCTGTTCAGGAAAGCGATGTTGATGGCGCAGTTCATGGCCCCGTAGTAGTCCTGTCCGTCGGGAGAGGAGAACGGCGCGCAGGCGAGCTCGCGGTCAGGCATCGAAAGGCCGTACTTCGGCTTCATCACCGAAAGGAACCGCTGCAGATAGTCAGTGGCGACCTGGTGCCCGAATCCCCTGCTGCCTGAATGTATCATCACAACGACCTGGCCCTCGCCGGTGATCCCGAAATCCCGCGCGGCTTTTACATCGAAGATATCCCCTTTTTCCACGGCCTGTATTTCGAGGTAATGGTTCCCTGAGCCGAGGCTGCCGACCTGGTTCTTGCCGCGCTCGCGGGCCCGCGCGGACACCCTTGACGGGTCGGCTTCCCTGATGCATCCCCCCTCCTCGATGCAGTCCAGGTCTTCTTTCGTCCCGTATCCGCGCTCGACCGCCCAGCGCGCGCCCATGACCATTGCCGTGTCGAAATCATCGTCAGAAAGAGAGACTATGCCGCCGCTGCCCACGCCCGACGGCACCGAGTTGAAGAGCGCGTCGACCAGGTCCTTTATCTTCGGCGCGACCTCGTCGACATGGAGGGATGTCGCCATGAGCCGGACGCCGCAGTTGATGTCAAAGCCGATGCCACCCGGCGAGATGACCCCTTCGTCCGGATCGATCGCGGCGACCCCCCCGATGGGGAAGCCGTAGCCCGAATGGCCGTCTGGCATGCACAGGGCGTGTTTCACGACCCCGGGCAGCATGCACACATTGGCGAGCTGGCTGAAAACCGCGTCGTCCATGGTCCTGACGATCTCCTCGGAGCCGTAGATCCGTCCGGGAACCTTCATGCCGGGACGGTGCGAAACCGGGATCTCGTACAGGCATTCGCCGATTTTTTTCAGGTCATGCATCATGGTTCACATGCTACCAAGGCCCGATACTCCTGTCAAGTTCCTGAGTTGCGCTCCTAATTCTGCCGGACCCGGACAGTACATTATACTTATAAAAAAATGTTGATTTTTTAACAAAATATTCATGATTGTTGTCTTTTGTGCGGATTCGTGACCGATTTTCAGTCATGAACTGCATGCACCTTTATCATTTGATGGATTGATGTTCTATGAAAAAAATCTTCAACACCATGCTCCCGTTCATCTTTCTTGCCTATATCACCCTGTATCTGACCGGCTGGCATCTTGCCCTGGTCTACATAATGCCCGACGTCACCTTCAATGAAATCAGGGCCGATCTTGTCAGGACGGCCGGCATATACATCGTCGCCGGAGCTGCATTCCTCGCCGCAGTCTATCTAATATTCAGGGCCGCAGGCCACAGGTTGCGCAGGGCGCTGTACATCGCGATACTCGCGATCACGTTCTGCCTGACCCTGATCCGCATTATCGACTGGGGTACCATGTATTTCGCCGGCCAGCACATCGACAACAATTTCTGGTACCACGCGTTCTACGTCGACGGAACGTCATTTCTCGTAACGAAAGTCGCCGCAGGGCTTTTTACGGTCATGTTTTCATGCTTCGCCGTTTTCGCGTTTCTGTTAAAAGCCTTCATCAAAATGGCCGCACAGGTCGAGGGCGCACCCGCTTATAATGTAAAACGAAACATCATAGCACTGGCGTCAATGATTGGCCTGATAAACCTCCCGCTCGCCTTCGGTATCGGGACGAGCGGCAACCCCGTCAAGGCTGCATATTCGCATATCCCCGAGAGCGAGGCCATCGGCTCGTTCATCGAATATGCGGCCCGGCCTCACGCCATGGACAATGTCTCCATTGACGACTCACTTCTTGAAAAAATAAAAAAATCCGGCGTGACCATAAACCAGAATGTCAAATACCCGCTGCTGAAAAAAAGCATCTATCTCGACCCGAAAAGCCCGCATGCAAAAAAACCGCGCATAGCACCGGGCGCCAACATCATAATCGTTTTTCTCGAGTCCTTCAACGAAATATTCCTGCACGAAGAGATCCACGGATACAAAGGGCTGTCGCCCAACGTGCAGGACGTCGTGAAATCATCGTTCAGGTTCACGCACATGTACGGCGCGTCCTATCCGACCGAGCGCGGCATGATCGCCGCACTCGGATCGACTCTGTACCTTCTCGACCGCATACGCGGGCCCCACGACAAGATGAAGCCGCCCGTGCCATGCAAGATGCTTCTATTGTCCGATGTCCTGAAAAAAAGGGGATACACCAATATTCACATCAAGGGCGGCAGCGGATTCTTCGGCGGGCTCAAGAGCAGTTTCGAGCGCAAACAGAGCTACGATAAATTTTACGCTGCCGAAAGCCTCGAACTGCAGATGCAGGTAAAAGGAAAGCGGAGAAAAGGCTGGGGCATAAACGACGTGGACCTGTATACCTTCATCAATTCGTTCCTGGAAAACAACAAAATAAAGGAGCCGTTCCTGCTGACCATCAATTCGCTCGACATGCACCCGCCGTATGATTTCGCGTACGACAACCCGAACGCACGGGACATGAATCTTCTCAACGCCATTTACAGCACCGACAAAAGCTTCGGTCTCCTCTGGGAATACTTCAAAAAATCCCGTTATCGCGACAACACGGTATTCATTGTAACTGCCGATCACGCCATGGGGGCGGGCAACGAGCTTAAAAAGTTCTTCTCATCCTTCGGATATCCGGCGGATAATCATTGCGACTTTATCCCCTTCACGATTCTCCTTCCCGGCGACGATCCATGGAACGGAAGGTCGGACGATACCCTGTGCAGCAGCCTCGACATCACGCCGACGATCCTCGACATGATGGGGATTGACGCCGAAAACCCGTTTCTCGGTCTGACAATATTCTCCGACAGGCGCAGGCATCCGTTTTGCATCACGAATTTCGACATAAGCGGTTATTCTCCCATTATTCAGAAAATACCGCCCGCAACCACCGCCGCAATCCGCAGCGTGGGTTGGACCTTTCAGGACCAGGAACTGATGCAGGACTACATGAAAAAGCTCGTGCTCAGGCGGATGATATTCCCGGAAGGCGAAAGCAGGCAGTAACCGGGCCGGGACATGTTTGACCCATGCCGATCGACGGCGCAGTGCGCTGGAGCCTGATTTTACCGCGCACCGGTTTTTTGCAGAAATTCGAGGTAATGGACCGCCGTCTCACCGGGGCGCTCGAACATGGGCGCGTGCCCGCAATTTTCCATGATCACGGCCGAGCTGCGGGCCAGCCCCTTCTGGAACACCGGGACCGCCGACTTGTCCAGTATGCGGTCATTATCCCCCCATATAATAAGAACCGGAGCCGTAATCCTGCCGAGCATGGACTCAAGGTCAAGGGGATGGCTGCGCCTGTCCATTTCGATCTTGCGGTTAAAGGCGCTGCTTCTCATCGATTTTTCCGCGAGGTACCCCTTCAGCGGCGCGGGGATGAAGGGCGGCTCCACGAAGTTGAGCGCCATCATGCGGTCGAAGTCCGCGGGAGACTTCACCAGCAGCAGGTTCTCGCCCTTTTCCCAGGCGAGCTGGAACTCGCTCTTGCGCGGCGGGGTGACGCCCGAACTGTCCATGAGGCAGAGGCTCGCGATCTTTTCCGGGACATCGGCCGCTACCACTGCGGCGATGAATCCGCCCATTGAGTTGCCGACGAGGTTTATCTTCTCCAGTGAAAGGATATCCATGAAGCGCTCGATCCTTTGGGCCTGGCTTTTCATGTCATACGACAAGGATTCGATTTTCGAGCTCTCGCCGAAGCCCGGCACGTCGGGAACGACAACCCGGTACGACGGTGTGAGATATTTCGCGAAGCGCGCCCAGTGGTCCTTCTCGGAACCATAACCGTGAAGGAGCACCACAGTCGGCCCGGTCCCGCCATCGAGATACGCGATTTCATGATCGCCGACCGTGACGGTTTTTCTGTCGAGACCGGCGGCGCAGCGCGCCCGCGCGATCTCGGCGTTGTACAGCGCACCGGGAAACGCGACATATACGATCGCTGCCACTGCGAGTATGAAGAAAACGACCGCGACTGCTATCTGCTTTTTCATGGCGCCTCCTGGAAACCGGTTTTAGCCCATGCTCATTGTTTTTCTTAGGTTCGCTATATTGTCGCTCAGGCTTTCGGAGAGCTGGAGCAGGGTCGTGGACATATCCTTTAGATTGAGGTAGAAATACTCGATTTTTTTCATCATTTCCTGGGATTCGGTGACATTCGCATAGCTCCTGCCGGTAAGATGTTCGACCGACTCCGAAAACGCCAGCGACTCCTCGAGATACTGAATGAGCGTCTTGACGTCGTTGTCCTGGCGGAGACCCAGGTCCTCCAGGTTGCCGAGGAACTCCCTGTTCTTTTCAAGAAAACTGATTATCTCCTCAAGCGCCTTTGACGTCTCGTGTATCTGAAACGAAGCGTCGCCGATCCTTGTGACCGATGTCCTGATGATTCCCCCGATCTCCTTGGCCGATCCGATACTGATGTCGGCGAGCTTTGAGATCTCGTCTGCGACGACGGCGAAACCCCTGCCGTGCTCGCCAGCCCTGGCTGACTCGATCGACGCGTTCAGCGAAAGCAGATTTGTTTTGTCGGCGATGTCGTTTATCGTGTTGGTTATCTCCTCGATCCTCGACGACTCCTGCTTGAGAAGCTCGATCACCTCGGTGGTTCCGCGGAGCTTTTGCTGGCACTGGTCCGAAAGGGACTTGATTGAGCGCGCCTCCTCGACCGCCACACGGCTCGTCTGGGCGGTCTTGATCAGGGAATCGCGCAAATTTCCGGTAAGCTCCCTTCCCCTTGTGTTCTTGTCGAGCTGGCCCGCGGTTTCATTTTTCAGCTGGTCCATTGCGGCGATTATTTCGCTTCCGGTTTCTTTGCTCCTGGTGAAAATTTCCGATTGATCATTAATCGTATGGCCAACGTTGGTCGAGAATCCGCCCAGTATCCGGGTCGCCTCGGAAACCTGGGTGATGACTTTCTGGGCCTCCGAGATGATCCGGTTGATCTTCTCGCGGTCGTCCTGAAGCGTCGTCTTCTGGCGCTCGATCTGAAGAGACTTTTCCCAGCTCCTGAACCGAATCCTGTCAAGGATGTAGATGAAAGCGACGGTAAACAGGATCGTCGCGATGATGTCATTGAGCTTGTACTGATCGCGTATGGACTCGAAAGTCATGCCCCTCGAAATGCCCAGACCGAAAAAAGCCGACAGGGACAGCGCGATCATGATCCAGAGATACTCCCTTCTCAAAGGCGCGACAACGGGAATTACGAGCACGAAAAGATAACCGCTCATGTAGACCGGGTCTCCCGCCGAAAGACCGGTGATGATTCCGGTGGCTATCTCCAGGTAAAGGCCGAGCAGCGTGAGCAGATACATGCTCCTCTTTCTGAAGAAAGGGATGCAGTTGAGCAAAAAGATCGCAAGCGAGGTCACGGTGAGGCCTATTCTGAGATATACGATCATGGGTTCATCGGGAAATAGTTTCTTGTCGACTTCGATATAGCTGAGCCATATAAACATGCAGATCAGCGAAGCAGGAAAAATGATCCTTGCGCACTGGAAATTAAGCTCTTCTCCATAAGTCTGGGGATATCCCTCCCTTTCGGGAAAAAAATATTTTTTAATCTTTTTTAAAATCATTCTATCTCCCGGTTCCGGCTGTTATTTACTCTTCACGGACTTTCCGGCAATATCAGCAACAGCCTTGAGGTACTGCTCCAGGCCATGAACGAAAATTGTGTTGTGGTTCGCTTCCGGTATCTTCAGAAATGTCTTGTTGTCCTTCTCCGCGGCAGACGAAGCGAACAGGACCTCGCCGTCGCTGAAAGGGATTATATGGTCCCTCTCGGCGTGGATGACGAGAGTCGGCCCCCGGTAGCGCTTGATTTTTTCGGCATTGAGAAAACCCTTTTCCTCATCGATTCCGTAATCCCCGGCGTCGATCCCCAGTATGCCGAGAAGGGGCACGGTATACGCGAATCCGCTTTCTATTATGAGCCCGTCGATCTCGGCAGGATAACAGGAAGCGAGCTCAAGAGCCGGGGCGCTTCCCAGGGATCTTCCCATGACAATGAGCGGCCCTGTGTATCCCTGGTCGCCCAGCCACTTGCGGCAGAACCTGAAAACTTCGTGTGAATCCCTCATCATGGCCGAAACCGTCGGCGTGCCTCCCGACCTGCCGTATCCGCGATAGTCAACCGCAAGAAAATTAATCCCCATCCTCATGAAAAGGGATCCCACATCGTCATAGTCCGCGACGATCTCGCCGTTGCCGTGAAAAAACAGGATAGTGGAGGACTCCCTGGCGGCCAGGAACATTTTCGCGCCGAGCGAAACGCCCTGATCAACCGGAATCGCCAGATTGACGAGATATTTGTCACCGATGACGGGACCGTCCTCGATGCGCGGATGGAACAGGAAAAGAAGGATTTCAGGCCTGTCAAAAACAGAGTAATCCACAGTCCGGCCTCCGGTCATGCCAACACCCCTGCTATATTCTTTTTCCCCTCCGGAAATACACGGATCGCACAGCATGCCGATTGTCGCCAGTGCTGTTGCAGCGGCCGCAAGCAAATGAACCTTCATCGCAGCCCTCGATCATATTGAAAAAACCGTTTTCCGGGCAGGAATCAGTCGAGCTGTGTCAGGATTCCCGCCGGATTATATCCGAAAATGTGGCCCTTGCGCGTCTCCTTCGATGCATACATGGCCGCATCGGCCAGGGTTATCAGTTCGGTATAGCTGTTGACAAAATTGGGCTGAGGATACGTCACGATGCCGATCGACAGCGAAATCTGGATCTTCTGGCCCCTGTTCCCGTTTTCTCCGACTATTTCGGTGATGTCATAGTCCCTGATCAGATCCCGGATTCTCTTGGCAACGACCAGCGAATTCTGGTGGTCGGTCTCGGGCAGAAAAATGGAAAACTCGTCGCCGCCGAAGCGGGCCGCAATGTCATAAGGGCGGATGATGTATTTGAAATTCTTGCCGTTTTCAATGACCGGCCGGTAAACCCTGTCGTCCACGAAAGAATTGCCGATCTTTTTCAGGACCTGGTCCCCTGTCAGGTGGCTGAAGGTGTCGTTGATAACCTTGAAATTATCTCCGTCCAGAAAAAGCAGGGACAGATATGATCTCGGCTGAGACGTCCCGGTATCGTCGATAAACGGGCCGTTTTCTTCGTTCTTACGCTTCACCCGCTCGAATTCGGACTTCAGCCTTTCCTCGAATGTCTTGCGGTTCAACAGGCCGGTAAGGCCGTCAAATCCGGACATCTTGAAACGGGTCGCGTTCCTGACTATCGCCGAAAGGGATTTCGGCCTCAGCGGTTTGCTTAAGAAATAATATGCTCCCTTGTCCAGGACCACATCGGAAAAATCATCGTCGCTGTATCCGGTGATCGCGATTATCGGCGCGGTTATGTTAAATTCCCTGATCAGCTCGTCAATGGCGCGCAGTCCATGCGAGGTTTCCGGCTCGTCTCCCGGCTCATAGGGGATAGAAAGGTCGAGAAGAATCGTGTCCCAGTAGGTTTTTCTGACTAAATTCAGGGCGTCGCGGATATTCTGAGCCGTCTGAATGTAATAGTGCGGGTTCGATCTCAGCAATATGTTTGAAACGGTCTTTAAAATGAGGGGATCATCATCGATGATGAGGACACTGATGTCCCTCATTGTATCTCCGTCTTCCCTTGTGAACTTCATTTTCTGGTCCGAGTGTCAAAGCAAATACCCGGTAAATCC
>JAKLIV010000050.1 GCA_022709405.1 Spirochaetota bacterium | reverse complement strand
AAATATTTTATCAGACAGGTCAATTGATGAGTTGCTTATCATACAGACACGGGCACATCGGAAAAGAATCCTTTTTCCTGATTTACAGCTCGATCTTGGATTTTAAAATGTATGGGACATCAGTGAATTCATATAAAATGAAATTATTAAAATCGCGTGGGCGATTTTAAACGCGGACAGGCATCGAAACCGGCCTCATTCGATGTCCATCTCTATCTGAGCATAGGCCGAATGATTGTGGATGGATTCGATGTTTTCGGACTCAACCGAGAACCAGAGAATTCCTTTGATTGAAAGAAGCGTCTGAGCGGCGTTCCGCACCATATCTTCGACGAAGACCGGGTTTTCGTACGAGCGTTCGGTGATGTATTTTTCGTCTTCTCTTTTCAGGATCGAATAGATATCGGAGCTGGCGGATGATTCGGCGACCGCGATCATATCCTCTATCCATATCCTTTCACGGGCCTTGATCTTCACCGACATGATCGATCGCTGGTTATGTGCGCCGTACTGGCTTATCTCCCTGGAGCAGGGACACAGAGAAAGCACCGGTACGCGTACCTCGAGCATGTAATGGTCCTCATCGGAATTAGCCGTGAGCCGGCACGTATATTCCATCTTGGCTTCTTCGCCCGAAACCGGCGCCTTTTTGGTCATGAAATAGGGGAATTCTATCTCGAAATGCGCCGTTTCGGCGTCAAGCTGCCTTTTCATTTCATCGAGGATTTCTCGGATTTTGAGCGTGCTGATCCCCTTTCGGTACCTGTTTAGTATCTCCACGAACCTGCTCATATGGGTCCCTCGGAAATGGTGCGGCAGGTTGACATACATGTTGACCCTCGCCACCGTGTGCTGGACGCCTTCATTTCTGTCCAGAACGACAACCGGGTACGAAATGTCCTTGACCCCGACCTTGTTTATCGGAATATTCCTGTCGTCGGGCTCAGACTGGATGTCTTTAAGCGGTTTTTTCTCCATAAAAGTCGCGTCAATCGTCAGTATACATCAGAGTCTCTGTACAATCAAGCGGTAAGCAGAACCGGCCCCTTCCCGGTAACCGCAACCGTATGCTCGAAGTGCGCGGAGAGTCTGCCGTCCCCGGTCGCCGCTGTCCAGCCGTTTTCAAGAAAACGCAGTTCTCCCGAACCTTCATTGAAAATCGGCTCCAGCGCCAGGACCATACCCTCGACAAGGACCACGCCGGTTCCGGGATCGCCGTAATTGAGCACCACGGGCGGCTCGTGCAGGGAAAACCCGGTGCCATGCCCGCTCAGGGACCTGACCACAGAAAAACCGCCGCTTTCGGCCGTTTTTTCCACCGCGCTTCCGATGTCCCCCAGGCAGTTTCCCGGTACCATGAGGGCGGCGGCCCGGTCAAGCGCTTTCATCGTTGCGTCAACCAGAACTTCCGCGGCCGGGGATACGGCGCCGACCTTGATGGTGCGGCAGGAATCGCTGAAATACCCGTAGAGCGCGACGCCGATGTCCACCTTCACGATATCGCCGCTGCGGAGCTTTCTTTTCCTGGAAGGGACGCCATGAACGATTTCATCATTCACGGAAATGCATGAAGCGTAATTATAGCCGCGCACGGTCTTAAAGGCCGACCTGGCCCCGCTTTTGATGATATGAGAATCGATGAAGGAATCGATCTCCCATGTACTCTGGGATTCGAGGGAAGATGAAGCAAGCTCGTCGAAAATTCCGGCCGCGATCCTCCCGGCATCCCGAATCCTCTTGATATCGTCGGGCTTCTTGAGCGGGATTATCTGTCGTGCCATGTGAAAAACAATCAGGGCGGTGTTTTGCACTGCCCTGCCGTCCTGTCACGCTTCTGCGATCTTCATCTTGTCGGATGGTTTTCTCTCGACGCCGGCCGTTTCCTCCGCCTGCTTCCCGTCGACGCGGGGCGCCTTGGTGTCGACGATAAGCCCGGATGCCTGTTTGATCTTCATTTCGAGCTCGGCCAATATTCTCGGGTTTTCCTTGATGTAATTTTTCGCGTTTTCCCTTCCCTGGCCGATACGCTCCTCGCCGTACGAGAACCATGTGCCCGCTTTTTTAATGATGTCGTACTTGACTCCGAGGTCGAGCAGCCCGCCCTCGCGGGAGATGCCGCTGTTGAAGAGAATGTCGAACTCCGCCTGTTTGAAAGGAGGCGCGACCTTGTTTTTTACGACCTTGACCCGGACCCTGTTGCCGATCGCATCTTCGCCGTTTTTTATGGTCTCGACCCTGCGGATATCGAGCCGCACTGAAGCGTAGAATTTCAGGGCGTTGCCCCCGGTGGTGGTTTCGGGCGAGCCGAACATCACGCCGATCTTCATGCGGATCTGGTTTATGAATATGACGCAGGTCTTCGACTTTGCTATGACGCCGGTAAGCTTGCGCAGCGCCTGGCTCATGAGGCGGGCCTGAAGTCCCATGTGGGAATCACCCATGTCTCCGTCGATCTCGGCCTTGGGCACCAGCGCTGCGACCGAGTCTATGACGATGACGTCGATCGCGCCCGAGCGCACCAGGGCTTCGGTGATCTCGAGGGCCTCCTCGCCCGTGTCCGGCTGCGACACGAGGAGCTCGTCGGTATTGACGCCGAGCTTGGCGGCGTAGGAGGGGTCGAGAGCATGCTCGGCGTCGACAAAGGCGGCCACTCCGCCCATTTTCTGGGCCTCGGCCACGATATGGAGAGTGAGCGTAGTCTTGCCGCTCGATTCAGGGCCGTATATTTCGATGACCCGGCCGCGGGGAACCCCTCCCAGGCCGAGCGCGACATCGAGCTCGATCGAGCCGGTCGATATGCTGGGGATCTGGACCCTGGTCGATTCATCCCCCAGCCTCATTATCGACCCCTTGCCGAACTGCTTTTCAATCTGCATTATGGCCGATTCAAGGGCCTGGTTTTTCTGGTTGAGCTCCCTCTGTTCTGACATTGCCGCACCTCTTGTTGCTGTGATATATCTATATACGAACGAAAACGATTTTCCGTCGAATTTTTTGCCGGATATCGTTAAAAACCGGCGGTTTTTTTAAAATCCTGGGGATTCATATGCAAACCGCTGATTTTTTATTTATGTCACTTAATAATAAATCGGCGCGAAAATCAAGAACTTTACTAAAAAATACTTAAAATTTGTTGGGTATTCAATTTTTTGCGGCAACCAGCCCCACAGCCGGTTGCCGCAGTCAAAAGATGCTCAGAGTGCCACGTTTTTCACCTGCTCATTCATCTTATGCAGGCCTTTGCGGTACTCCAGCTTGTTCAGGGCGTCGACGAAGCAGAGGATTCCGGCAATGGTGATGTCGATGTGGATTCCGTTGCCGAACACCTTGAATTCCTCGCCGTTCACGGTCTCAGTCACCTCGGCCGACACTTCAGACAGGGCGTCCGAACCGCCGGTAATGGCGACCAGATTGAAGGATACGAGCTTCGCCTCGCTGCCGGTGATCTTTTTCACCGCGGTGATGCCTGCGTCCACGCCGCCGCTGCCCCGGGCCACCTCCACGAGGGAATCCTTATCGCTGAACCGGTCTTTCAGTATGACCATGGTCATGGGAGGCGACTGCATGCCGGTCGAAACCTGGATGTTCTCGACCCGGTACCGCCTCTTCTCCTCCTCGCGGTACATGGATTCGCTGATAAGCGCCATCAGGTCCTCGTCGAAAATCTGCTTCTTCTTGTCCGCAAGCGACTTGTACAGCTTGAAAAAGCGGTCCATTTCCTCCTTGGAAAGCTCGAAGCCGAGGGATTTTAGCCTGTCGAGGATCGCGTGCCGTCCCGAATGCTTGCCCAGCACCAGCAGTGATTTCTTGATTCCTATGTCCTCGGGCCGCATGATCTCGTAGGTCATGGCGTTTTTCAGCACTCCGTCCTGGTGGATTCCCGACTCATGCGCGAAGGCGTTGGCACCAACGATCGCCTTGTTGGGCTGCACCGACACCCCGGTTATGCGCGTGAGGAGCTTGCTCGTGGGCATGATCTGCTCGGTGTGGATCCCGGTGTGCACGCGCAGGATGTCGCTGCGGGTCCTGATACCCATGACGATCTCCTCCATGGCCGTGTTGCCGGCGCGCTCGCCGATGCCGTTTATCGTGCACTCGATCTGACGCGCCCCGGCCTCGACCGCCGCGAGTGAATTGGCCACGGCCAGTCCAAGGTCGTTGTGGCAGTGGACCGATATGACAGCGTCATCGATGCCGGGCACATTGTCGAAGAGATACTTTACTATCCGGTGAAACTCGGAGGGTATGGTGTAGCCAACGGTGTCGGGGATGTTCACGGTCGTGGCCCCGGCCGCGATCACTGCCTGCACCATCGAAGCGAGGTATTTCAGGTCGCTGCGGGTCGCGTCCATCGGGGAGAACTCCACATCGTCGACGTGCTTCTTCGCACGCCTCACCGCAGCAACCGCCATCTCGAGCACCTCTTCTCTCGTTTTCTTGAGCTGGTGCTCGATGTGGATATCGGAGCTCGATATGAAAGTGTGAATCCTCGGGCGCTCGGCCTTTTCGACCGCCCTGGCCGCAGCGTCTATGTCGACGTTGTTGGCCCGGGCGAGGCCCGCTACCGAGACCCCCCTCACCCGCTCCGAGATCTTCTGCACCGATTCGAAATCCCCCTCGGAAATGACCGGAAAACCGGCCTCGATCACATCCACCCCGAGCCTCGCGAGCTGCTCGGCGAAAATCAGTTTTTCCTCGATATTCATGCTGAAACCGGGCGACTGTTCGCCGTCACGGAGCGTGGTGTCGAAAATGACTATTTTATTTCTATCTCTCATGGTTTTCATCCTCGTGTTTAAGTGTCTGCCGTTTCGGTGACGGCTCCCGGCGGGCTAAACAAGCCGCGGCCGGGGTAAAACCGGTCATTCATGAGAGGATGGCAAGCATACATGGGACATACATCCCCGCACCTCCTGAAATAAAAAAGGCCGTCAGAATCTTGTTCGTGACGGCCTTTCAGTATATTACTTGTCTGATGACATCACGAACCGACGCCGGTTTTTAGCAGGCTAAGAAGGAGGCCTAACAATAGGGCGTTGATGTGTTCGTGTACTGTCATGATGAATCAGTTTAATATCAATATTGAATTCAAACTAAGAATTATATCGTCAGGTGTCAATACATTATTTCAGGATTTTCTAAAAAACTGTCAGAAAAACACGTGACACCACTGACCATGCCGATATAATTACCCATGGTTCCCCGGTCATTCCCGCATGGCCGCATCCTGATGCATTGAAGTTATGGCGCAGACAATGAACGAATTTTTTTCAAACCCCATACTCTTCGGCGAGGAAACGCTGAACGCGCTGCACATCAACGCAGGGCCGGTACTCGATTATTTCATGATCGCAGTCACCAGGCTCGGGGAGCAGATGTTTTTCTTCACTGTGCTGCCCGTCCTGTACTGGTGCGTGAGCAGGAAAACCGCGGCGCGCATCGGCCTCGCGTTCCTGGCCGCGACCATACTCAACGCGGTGGTCAAGCAGGTTTACTGCAATCCCAGGCCCGATCCCGACCTGCTTACCGCGCCGATCCGCGATCTTTATTTGACGCAGTCGCTTAGAAGCCCCGGGTTCCCGAGCGGCCACACCCAGGGAGCGGTCGGGTTCTGGGGATCGGCCATGATCTTCTCGCGCAATAAGGCCGTCATCGCGGCCGGGGCCGCCCTTCTCGCGCTCATTCCCTACTCGCGCCTGTATCTCGGCGTGCACTTCCTCGGCGACGTGATAGGCGGATACGTCCTCGGAGGCATCACGCTCGCGGTCATGGCGCCGCTCATCCTCCATTGCGATAAAGGAACCATGCGCCCGGACGAGGCCGCGCTTCCGGCGCTCCTGGCGGTTGCGCCGTGGCTGGTCCACTGCTGCATGCCGGTGATCTTTCTGCTCATGATGGATTCGATACTTGCCGGGCTCGCGGCGGGCCTCATTCTGGCGGACGGCCGCGTCTCGTTCAGCGAAAAGAACAAACTGCCGGCCCAGTTCATGAAGGCTGCCATCGGCCTCTCGGGCACGGCCCTGATCATGTTCGCGGGAAAAAAATCCGGGTATTCGGCCGCCGCAGCCTACGCATCGTACTGGCTCGCGGGGTTCTGGATAACATTTATCGCGCCGCTGATTTTCAGCCGCGTCAGTTTCCTGCGCGGAGATGTCGGGGTGGAAAGCCCGGGCGAAGAGTAATCCACCCCGCGTGCGTCTTTTCAATACGAACGGACCAGCGTGACCGCGTGCCTGTCAGATTTGTCGCGGTTTATATTGACGAGGACGCCGCGCCTGAATTTCTTGACGAACGAGATGATGCCGCACGCGGTGATCGAGTCGTTGTATCCGAGCTCAGAGATATAATCGTATTCGCCCTCTGCGCCGAGCAGTTTCATCCAGCGCCTCCTTTCTTCCGGTCCAACGGCGATCCCAAACGACGCCACTGCTCCCGAAATCCCCCCGATTTCAGACAGCCACTCCAGGGCCTCATCGGCGCCGGGAAACGACGCGGCCTCCACGATCTCTCCGATCGCGCCCGATTCATCGGCCGAGAGGTGCATCCACCCGCTCGCCTCGACCAGCTTTGTTTCACCCGGCGCATGACCGAAATTTCTCTCGAACACCGCCCCGGAAAAAACCGCCTCGTCGACAGCGCCGACAAGCGCGGACGAGGTCCCAGCCATGAACCCGGCCCGGGCCAGGTCGAGAGCACGCTCGAACGAGAGGCCCTTTGCCGAGACCATGATGTTGGGCCCGGTGATGTTCAGGCTCTGCGCGACGTAGAACGCGGCCACATTGCTCATGGTGTTGATGAAATTTATCGGCTTGGGAAAGGAGTGGCTGCGGTATATCTGGGCGAGAACGATCTCGGTGTCGTACAGGTTGCCGTTTTCGGTCGCGAAGTACACGGGGATGTCGGCAGGATAAGCGCCTGCTTTCATGCACGAATGCGCGCCGAGCAGGGAGAGCATGATGAACTTGTTCGTCCTGCGCAGGTGAAAACCGGTGAGCTTTTTCAGCTCGCCCTGGTATTTCTGCGGGTCGCTGAACCTTTCCGCGATGAAACATTCGGCAGCCTTGATATACATCGTTCAGTCCCCGTTCGCCACGACCATCGACGTGCAGTTTCCGCCGAAGCCGAAATAGTTGAGCATGATGCTCCCGCGCCCGAACGGCATGTGCTCCACGAGGGGCGCGATTCCAAGCTCCTCGTCGAGCTCCTCGAAGCCCGGGGTCGCCGGAAAAAATCCCCTTGCCGCGCATTCGGTCACGAGTATCAGTTCGGTCGCGCCCGCGGCCCCGACCGTGTGCCCGATATACGGCTTGATCCCGGTCACGGGCGGCATGTCCGCGCCGAACGCGCGCTTCATGCCGTTGGCCTCGGTCCTGTCGTTGTACACGGTGCCCGTGGCGTGGGCCTTGACCGCGGAAATCTCTCCCGGCCGCAGACCGGAATTTTTCAGCGCCTGCATGATGACCTTCTCGATTATCGGCCCCTCCTCGTCATGCGTGGTCACGTTGTTGGTGTCGCACAGGTTCGCGCCCCCCAGAATCCTGAACGGGCTCCCGCCGCGCTTCGGGTCGAGCACCACGGCGCCGCACCCCTCTCCCATGATGATGCCTTTACGGTTTCTGTCGAACGGCCGGTAGGGGCCGGGCGTTATGAGGATGAGCGACTCGAACCCGAAAAATCCGAGGTCGTTGTACAGGTCGTAGCCGGCCACGAGCGCGCGACGGATCATGCCGCAGCGGATCATTGCCGCTGCGTGGATCATGGCGTTCGCGGTCGAGGTGCACGCGGTCGTAAAGGTGAAGCACGGGCCCCTGAGCCCGAATGCTCGCGCGACCGTATCCGCGATTTTCCCGTAGCCCGGGGACTCTTCTGAAAATATCGGGCCGCTTTCGGGCCCGGCTTCGCGGTACTTGTTCTCATACAGGGGGATGTCGATCGCCGTTGAGCCGAAAAAGAGCGCGCAGTCCTTTCTTTCGGCGGGAGACAGGCCGGCGTCATCCAGGGCCCGGCCCACGGTGGTGTTCAGGACGTCGTAGAAGTACTCCTCGGACGAAAGGTCGGTAAACGTTTCGTTCTCACGGCGGATGCGGTAGTACGGACGCGTGTAATCCGTCCCGCCGAACGAAAGCGGCAACTGTTCCGGAGAAACGCGCTTTTCCCTTACCGATGAAACGATTTTTTCAATGTCCCGGCCCAGAGAGCAGGTGATGGCCCTTCCCCGGACGAACACTTCTTTCACTGGCGCACCTCGCTGCAGCGGATTTCGGCGACGGAGCTTACTTAACCTCGGCCGTGATTATACGTCAACCTACATTTTTGAAGAAAATCCCATTGTGGTGCAGGGACGTAGCGCGCTACGTCCCTGCACCTCACGGCTAAATTCTTGACACAAACCTGCCGCCGTGCCATAAATCGTCCATGGTGCGCAGGCTGATATATCTCCTGTCCGAGGGAATCCCGCCCAGGAAAAACTTTCCGGCGGGCCTGCAAGGCCGCTTCCAGTGGCTCGGAGACATCCTGGTCAACACGCCCCCGGGCATGGCGAGGTTGATGAAACTGCAGCCTCTGTTCGCGCTCGCCTCCAGCGTCGTGGTTCTCGTCCTGTTCGAAAAGGGATTCGAGAAGACGCCCCTGGTGATCGTCATGGTCATATTCGCGTTCATTTACATCACCTACCGCCTGTACCTCATGAAGGAAATGAACGGCCCCTATGCCGCGCTGTGGGACATGGCGCTGATATTCGCGCTGTGCAATTCTCTCCTGTTCGTCATCCCGTTCTATTTCGAATCCATGACCGTGCCCTCGCGCAACATGCTTTTCGCACCGCTGATCCTCGGGCTGACGGTGATCGCGAACTGGTTCACCCTGTACCAGAGGCTGATCGTGAGCCATCCCCTGCGCAGCTCGCTCTTCTACGCCCTCACCTTTTTCTGCGCGCTGAATTTCCTGCTTCCGGTCATCTTCGGCATGCGCAACATCTGGAGCCTGCTCATTTCCGGAGGCGCGGCCGCAACAGCCGTTGCGGTCTTCATCTACCCGCACACCGATTTCCTGAAAAGCAAAAAAAGCACCTTCGCCTTCTTCGCGGGCATAGCGATTTTCATCTCGCTCCTGTGGCTGGGAAGAAGCTTCATCCCGCCTGCGCCGCTCAAGCTCACCAGAGCGACCGCGTGCGCCGGCATCGAATCCTACCGCCCGGCGGGTCCCTTTACGAGCTCAGCCATTGATCAGGGACAGACCGTCCACTTTTACACGGCGATATTCGCACCGCGCGGCCTCAAGGAAAAAATAAACCACGTGTGGTTCCACAACGGAAGAAGGCTGTTCACCGTTCACCTGAGCGAGATCAGCGGCGGACGCAGGGAGGGATTCGGCACCTGGTCGAACCACGTTATAAACGAGGGACCAGGCAAATACACGGTCGAAGTCTGGACCGACGGCGGCCAGCTTCTGGGCGGCGGCAGCTTCAGGCTCGACAGGCCGAAACCCGAGCCCGCCCGGGAAACGGCCGAAAACATCCCCCCTGAGCCGGGGCAAAACGCAGTACCGTAAAATCAACCGCGCAGGAGGCGGCCATGGACATCATCGACAGAAGGCGCAGCATCAGGAAATACACGGCCGATCCCGTCGACATGAAAGACATCGAGGCGATCATACGCGCAGGCATGAACGCGCCCTCGGCCCGCAACCAGCAGCCCTGGCAGTTCATCGTCATCACCGACCGGGCAACGCTGGATAAAATCCCCGCGTATCACCCGAACGCAGGCATGGTGCGGCAGGCGCCTGCGGCTATACTCGTGTGCGCCGATCTTTCACTCGTGCAGAGCGAGGGGTTCTGGATTCAGGACTGCGCGGCAGCGACCGAAAACATGCTGCTTGAAATAACGGCGCGGGGCCTCGGCGGAGTATGGACCGGTATCTATCCGCGCGAGGAAAGAGTCAACGGACTGCAGAAACTTTTCGGTTTGCCGGATTCGATCGTCCCGTTTTCACTGGTGCCGCTCGGGCATCCGGCCGAAGAAAAACCGCCCAAGAACGAATTCAAACGCGACAGGATTCATCTCAATAAATGGTAAAGGCCGCCGCTCAGGCGGATACGTTCCCCCGAAGGCCGATATCGTCGGCCACCTCGCGCATGCCGGCGATCGTTTCGGTTATAAGCTCCGAGAGGTCCATGCCCAGCATTGCCGCCCCCTTCTCGATGACCGAGCGGTCGACGCCCGCGGAAAATCCCCTGTCCTTCCATTTTTTCTTCACCGACTTAGCGTCCATGTCGAGCACGCTCTTCGACGGCCGCACCAGGGCTGTCGCGGTAACGAGCCCGGTGAGTTCATCAATCGCGAAAAGCGCCTTTTCCATGTACGATTGCGGCTCGACGTCCGAGCAGATGCCCCATCCATGGCTCACGACTGCGCGGATGTATTCATCGGGCCATCCCCTGCCGCGCAGGATTTCTTCGCTCTTGCGGCAGTGCCGGTCCGGGAATTTCTCGTAATCCAGGTCGTGGACCAGGCCGATGATTCCCCACTTGTCCTGGTCCTCGCCCCTGGCCCGTGCAAAACGGCGCATAACGGCCTCGACCGCAAGCGCATGCCGTATCAGGCCGTCATTGGAGGTGTATTCTTTAAGCAGCGCGAGAGCTTCGTCGCGTGTGGGAACCGTCACCGTCGAACCTCACTTTTTCGTGTACGCCACGGCGTCCTCTATTGAATGGAACACCGCGTAGAAATCGAACATCTGCGGGTGGGAAAGCATTATTCCCTGAAGAAGGGCCTCGCTGATCACCAGGATCATATACCCCTTGGTCTTTTTAACCAGGCCCAGCGATTTCATGAGGAACCCGATCGCGGGATTGGTGACCTTGGTGACGTTCAGCGCGTCCAGGATGAAATGATCGTAGGCCGGCTGATTTTTCTGCTCTGCCGCGACGTAATCGTATATCTGAGCGGCCTGGTCCTTTTCCATTGACCCGAGAATGATCTTGCCGATCAGTATTTTTTCATTTTCGCGGAAACGGAACTCGAACATGTCCGACGGTTGTGACATGGGGCCCCCTTGTGATTATACAATGTTTCAATCAGTGAATGACTGTGCGGAGTTTAAATTGCGGTGAGTGAAATGTCAATATAAATATGGCTATCGGCGGATGCCGCAGCCAGCATGACGCGGGCTGCGGCACGCATATGCCGTATCAATAGCGGTAATGGTCCGGTTTGAAGGGCCCGTCAACAGGCACGCCAATATAGTCGGCCTGCTGCTGGGTGAGCCTGGTCAGTTTCGCCCCGAGCTTCGCCAGGTGCAGCCGAGCGACTTCCTCGTCGAGCTGTTTCGAGAGAACGTACACCTTGTTCTCATGCTTTTCGGTCGCGAGCCTGATCTGGGCGAGCGCCTGGTTGGTGAAGCTGTTGCTCATGACGAAGCTGGGGTGTCCGGTCGCGCACCCGAGGTTCACGAGCCTGCCCTCGGCGAGCACGATGATCGACCTTCCGGATTTCAGGGTCCACTTGTCGACCTGCGGCTTGATGGTGTCCTTTTTGCAGGCCGGATCGTTTTCGAGGTAGTGCATCGCGATCTCGCTGTCGAAGTGGCCGATGTTGCACACGATCGCGCCGTCCTTCATGCGCTCCATGTGGGCGCCGGTGATGACATCCACGTTGCCGGTCGAGGTGACGAAAATATCGGCCAGCGGAGCCGCGTCGTCCATGGTGACGACCTCGTATCCTTCCATCGCGGCCTGGAGCGCGCAGATCGGGTCGATCTCGGTGATGAGCACGCGCGCGCCGAATCCCCTCATCGACTGCGCGCAGCCCTTGCCCACGTCTCCGTATCCGCACACGGCGACGATCTTGCCTGCGACCATGATATCGGTCGCGCGCTTGATCCCGTCGGCCAGCGACTCCCGGCACCCGTACAGGTTGTCGAACTTGGACTTGGTGACCGAGTCGTTCACATTTATGGCCGGGAACAGGAGTTCCCCGTTTTTGGCCATGTGATAGAGACGGTGCACACCGGTGGTCGTCTCCTCGGACACTCCCTTTATCTGCGCCGCCACGCGAGTCCAGTGCCCGGGCCTTGATTTACAACTTTCCCTGAGGCGGTCGATGACGCATTTGAATTCCTTGTTGTCGTACTTCTTTTCGAGCAGGGACGGGTCTTTCTCGACCTTGTAACCCCAGTGGATGAGCATCGTGGCGTCGCCGCCATCATCGACGATCTGGTGCGGTCCCGAACCATCGGGCCAGGTCAGGGCCTGCTCGGTGCACCACCAGTATTCCTCGAGGGTCTCTCCCTTCCACGCGAACACCTTCGCCTTGCCGCCCTGTGCCACGGCGGCGGCCGCATGGTCCTGGGTCGAAAAGATGTTGCACGAGGCCCAGCGCACGTCGGCCCCGAGATCGTGAAGGGTCTCTATGAGCACCGCGGTCTGTATGGTCATGTGAAGGCTTCCCATGACCTTGAGGCCTTTCAGGGGTTTCTTCGGGCCGTATTTTTCCCTTGTGGCCATGAGTCCCGGCATTTCGGCCTCGGCGAGGATAATCTCCTTGCGGCCCCATTCGGCAAGGGACATGTCGCGCACCCTGCTGTCCGATGAGGGATCAAGCTCGAGAAAGCCCTTTGTCGCTTTTATGTTCATTGTGTCCTCCGGTTATTTACTTTTATCATCATTCCCGTATAGAGAGTATAATGTTCATGGTCAGGCCCTTCTTTACGTCCCTGCGCATCACCTCGGCTACATGGAATCCGCCCCTGGCGAGCCATCCGCCGAGCTCATCCACGCTGAAGCCGAGCCAGCGGTGGCCGAACCTCTCGCGCATTTCCTCGTTGGAGTGCTTGTCCAGGTCTACGATGACGAGCCGGTTTCCCTTTTTCAGAATCCGCCCGGCCTCGTTTATGCCGTCATAGGGAGATGCGAGGTAATGGAGCACCATGTTGATGACCGCCGCGTCGGCTTCTCCGTCCCTCATGGGCAGGTGCTCGATCTCCCCGATTCTGAGCTCGATGCCGGCGCCGTCAGAGGAGAGGTTGCGGCGCGCCTCGTCAAGCATCTGGGACGACTTGTCCACGCCGATCACGAGGCCGGCCTTCTCACGCAGGCGGGGCAGCAGTTTGCCGTTGCCGCAGCCCAGGTCGGCAGCCACCGAGCATTTCTCGAACAGGGAGATGATGTCGTCGGTCACAGTCACGTTGTCCATGATCTGGTCCTTGATCGAATCCCATTCGCCCGCGATCGAATCGAAAAAGCGGTTTTTCTCATCTTCGCGCTTTTTCAGCAATAAGTCAAGGGCCGAAAGGTCGCGAGAAAGGGACTCATCGTCCTTTATGAAAGTCTTGAAAGCACCGACCAGGGCCCCTCCCTGGCCGTCCGTGGCAGCGCGGTAAAAAACCCACAGCCCGTCCCTGCGCGAAATGAGCAGGCCTGAATCGGTCAGTATTTTGAGGTGGCGGGAAATCCTGGACTGGCCCATGCCCATGACAGAAACTATTTCGTTCACGTTCAGTTCGTGGTACAGGAGCAGGTTCATGATCCTGAGACGGGTTTCATCGGCCAGGGATTTAAAAAAAATCAGGGAACTCATAAAATCAATATATCAAGATATCTTGATATAGTCAAGATTTTTTTAGTATGACCCTGTTATTTCAGGTTAGTTGCTCTAAGCAAACCTGAATCATACAATTTTTCAGTACAAAAACCGGCATATGGGCAGATATAAAAATTGCTCAGAGTAAATCGCTCACTGCTCTGATCAAAAAAATATCCAATTCGCAAAACGCTACCGCACCCGAATGTCAGGCGAAAAGGCTATTGAACGATTCCGGTCAACAGCCAAATAATCCTTGACATCCCGGGTCTGAAGCCGAAAACTCCTGCTGTTTTCGAGATCTTTGCATACAAGAGAAGGAAGCAGGGTGTGAATCCCTCGCTGGCCCGCAACTGTGATCCCGGCGCGCCCGGGTAAGCCAGAACTTTCTCGTTAACCGCATGTCCCCGGGGGCCGGGACCGGTTAATATTCTGAATTTTACCAGTCACGCACACCCCGGTGTGCTTTTTTTATGTTACGGCATCCATCCGGCTGAAGGCATGGTGGGATCACGGCCTCGAGGAGAGAACGCGAATTCGTGTTTATCAAGAAAATAAAAACGGCGACCTGCATCATCTGCTTACTACCCGTTTGCGGGCTGGCATCGGCAGCGCCAACGGACACTTCGGTTCCCAGGGACCCGGCAGGCGGGTATTCCCCGGTCATGGAACAGAAAAGCATCCTGCCCGATGACAATACAGAAGAAGGGTCCCAACCGTACGAGGGCCCCGGTGATCCAGCGAACGACAATCACAACAATGAAATAATCATAAAAGGGGCCGGACTCAGCGACGTCGAAAAGATCAAGTCATCCCCGTCATCGACAGACGTGATTGAAATCGACAGCGCCGGACAGGGAATGCCCTCCATGACCGACATGCTCTCGGAGCGCGTCGGGCTTCAGGCGAAACGTTTCGGCGGCCTTGGCGGCTTTAGCACGCTCTCGATCAGGGGATCGGAATCGGGGCAGGTCGCGTATTACCTCGACGGCATGCCGCTCAACGATGCCCGTTCCGGCGAGGTGAACCTCGAGAATCTGCCGCTCGAAAACCTCGAGCGCATCGAGGTCTACCGCGGTTTCACGCCGGCGCGTTTCGGCGCATCGGGAATCGGGGGCGCGGTAAACCTGGTGACGAAAAAATCATCGGACTACGCGGCCAGCCTCATTTCGGGCAGCTACGGCTCGTTCAACACCGGCAAGCTGGCGCTTTCGCACTCCAGGAAAATAAGGGCGTTTGATTACATGCTCTGCTTCAACCGCACGAGCAGCGACGGAAATTTCACTTTTACCGACGACCGGGGCACGACCGAAAATTCCGCCGATGACCGTCCCGCAAGGAGAAGAAACAACGACCACCAGTCATATGCGGCGACGTTTAAAGGCGGATTCGAAAACGATCGGCTGAGAATCGGCATCATGGACGATTTCTTCTACAAGGAGCAGGGACTCCCCGGCGCAAACAGCAACATCATCCGCGGCATACGCCTCGAAACGGTTCGAAATATCGCGAACGTCGACATCCAGCTGAATGACATTATTTACAGCGCCCTCTCGGCCGATATCAAATGCTATTACTCCATGAACCGGGACGCGTACGACAATCCCGAGAGCGAGGACGTCATTCAGGCAAATGTGCGTTCACAGAAAGGACATCGGGACTCGGTCGGCGCGGACATGCTCTGGGAACTTGCGCTGCCCCGCGCTTTTCAGAATATCACCCTGCTCGCCTCGTACCAGTACGAAATGTACCGCAGCGGAGAAAAAAGCGGCGATGCCGGCTCCAAGACCGAGTGGTCGCCCCTGAGACAGCGCCACCGCGCAGCTATCGCCATCGAAGACGAGATTGCGGTTCTGCACAACCGGCTCCGGATCGTCCCCCAGATACGCTATGAGTACTGGGACCAGATCTTCGCAGCTTCAGGCGACCATGAGGGGTTCATCGGAACCAGCGGCGGGGAAGACAGGGAGTACCATCATGTCGGCGCGCAGCTCGGGATCAGGTACAATCCCTGGGACGGGCTGTATCTCAGGGGCAGCGCCGGGCGGGGTTTTCGCGCGCCGACATTCACCGAGCTTTTCGGCGACCGGGGATCGATCGTCGGCAACCCGTCCCTCAAACCCGAACGTTCGGTGAACGTCGAGGCAGGCGTCGGATATGACAGGGAAATAAACCTTTCGGTGCTCGACGGCATCAGCGCCGAATACGTGTTTTTCTACACCCTTGTCGACGACAGGATAATAATGATCAACATACCCCAGTCCATGAAAGCGCAGAACATCGACCGGGCCGAAATCATGGGCCACGAGATATCCCTGTCAATGGGCCTGTTCGGGCACCTCGAGCTCGGTGTCAACTACACCAACCTGCGCGCAATCGACAGGGGCAAGCTCCCCTATTATCGAAACAAATACCTTCCCCATTGCCCGGTAAACGAGGTCGCTTTTTCAGCGAAGGTTAAGTCGAAGTACATTGCATGCGCATACGGGCTGGGCTACTCCAGCGGCAATTTCAGGGACAGGTATAATTCGGCGCAGCTTTATATTCGGCGACGCCTGATTCACAACATGACCGTCCAGATATTTCCATGCAAAGAGCTCGTGCTCACGCTCGACGTGAAAAACATGGACGACAACAGGGTCAGGGACGTCGTGGGCTATCCGCTTCCGGGGATATCGTGCTATGGAACGGTCGCGGTGAGGTTTTAAGAATTTGCCACAGAGGCAGAGGGCACAGAGAAGATTAAGGTTAAAAAAGATTAAACATAAGGGGATATGCGTACAAGAAGGATATCATGAGATGATGAATAATACGGGTTCAAGAATAATCATAAAAAATACATTTCAACCTCTGCGCCTCCGTGCCTCTGCGGTTATCCTTTTTCTTCTCTCCCCGCTGATCGCGGTATTGATATCATGCGAACCCATGCCTGACGACGCCGCATGGGGGCCGCCGCAGGGCCTGTTTGTCATAACCAGCGATTACTCGACCGGAAGCTTTTCAATCGTCGACCCGCTGACCATGCAGGCTTACAACGATGTCGGTCTGCGCCGGGTCCATTACGACGCATTCGCCAGATATTTCAAGATCATGCCCGACTATGTATATGTGGTCAACCGACTGATGGGCGACAACATCCAGGTTCTCGACCGTACGGACAATTATGGGACCGTGGCCCAGGAATCGACCGACCAGGGATCGAATCCCCAGGACATTGCCGTGGTAAGCGATACCGTGGCCTACGTCACCCGCTACAATAAAAAGGCGCTCTGGATCGTCAATCCGGCGACCGCGGTAAAGACCGGCGAGATCGATCTCTCGCCTTTCGCCGCGGCCGGTACGAACGGAGTGCCCTACATGTCCCGCCTGTATCACCATGAAAGCGGCGGCCGGAGCCTCCTGTTCGTCGCGCTCCAGAGGCTCGGATCGGACATGACACCGTCGGAGTACAGCTCGATCGCGGTGATCGAGGCGGATCCATCAAGCGCGGACTGCAACACCGTGATTGCCGAGATCCTTCTCCGATGGGGCGCCGAAAGCGCGACCGATCCATATACCGCGTTCAGGCTGGTGCCTGCGTCATGGTGGCAGCCCGCCGTTCCTGACGGGCACGACCACCTTTTCATATCATGCGTGGGAAATTTCGGATACAGCTTCGCGCTCGACTGCGGGATCGTGGCCATAGACCCGGTCGACCTGCACTGCGAGGAAGGTTATGTATTGTCCGAAACTGAAACGGGAAGCGAGATAACCGACTTTGTCGTGAAGTCCGGGACCGCGGCCTATGCAACGACATCCGACTCGAGCTTCTCGTCAAGCCTGGTTTCGTTCCGCCCGGATACCGGGGAAATCGTTTCGGTCATCAGGCGCGACAGCGGCAACTGGGGATACCTGTGGTCCCTCGTCCTTCACGGGTCCGGGGCCCTTTTCGTGTGCGACCGAAACGCACTCGATCCGGGCCTGCGTGTTTACGACACGAATGCCTCGGACGCCGAGCTGAACGGCGGCAAGCCCCTGTATCTGGGACTCCCGCCGTTCGATCTTGTATTTCTTGAGTAAGCCCTTTAAGATACCCGTTAAGGTCATTCCTGCTGGACCCTGTGCCCTCAAAGGCTGGCACGATAGTGAAGCAAACCGCTGCACACCTACAGTTTTCTCGGCCCGTACTTCCTGAACATCTCCTGACGTTTGTCCTCAGGAAGGGATTTCAGGTACATCTTCCATCCGGGACAGAACCTGATATGGAACTTCCAGAACCTGCCGATTAAGGACTGCGGTTTATTGTCATAGTAGGCCCGCATTTTACAGTTTTCACATGGTATGGCCATGGCAACCCCCTGATTTTGTTTTTCATGTACTTATACCTGAACAATAATGCACTGTGACATGATTATTCTAAATTACCGGAACACGCCGGTCAAATACAATCCGGAAATTGCGCGGGCGGGGCCGGCAGGCGGTTAAACCCTTGACAGCGCGCCATCCGCCTGCTACTCATGCACATTTGACGGGGTTGCATCGATTATCGGGCCCCCTGCGCATGTAAAGCGGACACGCTCATACGCAATGCAGAAAGACCGGACGGCAGGCTGACAGAACCATGCAGCAAAGCAGAAACATCTCCACTCCCGAACATGACGACGCCCTGTTCGCACGCATGAACCGGCGCCTGCCGATTGCACTTCTCCTCTGCTTCGCGCTCTTTATCGGAATGAGGTCCCTGTTCATCACCGCGGACCCGCCGCAGGACCTCTCGATTTCAGGGGCCCTGTACAGCGACGAGGGATTCAAGACCCTGGCGGCCCGAAACCAGGTCCTTTTCGGGGATTACAAATGGACGCCCATCGATGAATACGACAACTGGGGCAAAAAAAGCCCTGCCGCAACCGAGGTGTTCGCTTTCATGTTCAGGCGCTTCGGGACCGGTTTCGCTTCGATACGCGCGGTGTCGGTCATCTATTCAATCCTGACGATCCTGGCCCTTTACCTTTTCATGCTCAGAAATTTCGGCAGGAACGAGGCCCTTGCCGGATGCATACTGTACGGCATCAGCTTCTTCACTGTGATGATGAACCGGACCGGGCTTTACGAGACACATATGAATTTCTACCTCGCCGCGAGCCTTCTCTGTTTTTCCGAGTCGCGCCTTCAACTGAAAAGGCCCGGCGGCCGTTTTTTCTCCAGGCTGGCGGCCGGCGCCGCTTTCGCCGCGGTCGGCGCGGTCTCCATCATCTTCTGCTATCATATAAAAGGCTCGCTGATGATCATCGCCGCATCGATCGCGCCCGCGGCGGTCCTGCTTTTTTTCGCCGGAAACGGCGGCGGCAAACGGGCTTTCGGAATTTTCTTCTTCATGCTCGCGGCCATCGTGACGGCATATCTGGTGATCGGCCACCTGCCTTTTATAAGGGAAAAAACACTCGCCATCCTGAGCGGTATCAGGATTTTCGGAATCCCCCTGAAAAAATCGATCCCCGTCGGTTTTCTCGCGCCGATCCAGGAGATGGCGGGACTATCGCTGTATCTTGAATTCATCTTTTTGCAGCCGGTGACGGCCTTCCTCGCCCTTTTCGGCTCTGCCGCAGTGTTTTACCGGTTCACCCTCGACCGGGGCAACGACTCCGTGCGCCTGGTCCTTGCGAGCTGGCTCTTTTTCGGATTCATGCTTCTCGTCATGCTGAAGTACCACCCGTCGAGGTACTTCCACCTGCTCACCATTCCCATGGCGGCCATCGCCGCGGACGCGCTGGTCAATTACACGGCCCTTGTCCGGGACTGCTCGCGAATGAGCGAATCCCGCGCATTCAGGATCATCCAAAAAACGCTCACCGTGCTCGCCGTCCTGTATGTGCCGGTGGTCGTGTTCGTGCAGATCGTCCCCTTTTCAGCGAGAAACAGGATGGTGCGATTTGTCTATGACAGCATCCTGAAAAAAACGTACGGCGACGCGCTGCAACTCGTCATACCCGCAGTGCTGATTATAATCCCGATAATCGCGCTGACCGTCTTCAGGCTCGACAAGATCAAATCCGCCCTCGCCTCTCCCGGAGCGAAGCGCGCCCTTGTCGCGATAATCATCGCGGTCCACGTGTTCCAGTATGGCCGCTGGGCGCTGTTCCACGAATCCGTCATGTACGACATGTCGAAAAAAATCGGCGCGGAGTTCCCCGAAAACGCGGTGATAGCAGGAAGCTGGTCCGCGAACCTGTGCATCGAAAACAATCTGCGGCCCCTGGTCATACAGAAAAACGCGTACAACCACGCGCCGTTGAACAGGATAATCGCCAACAGACCCATCCCGGTAAACCGCATAGTGAACGGAAAAACGCGCGCCTCCCGGGAAAAAGACATCCCCCTGTACCTTACGCTGAGCCCGAACGTCGTGTTCGAACAGGACACCGTGAGAATGTATGCGAAATACCTCAAGCCTGAAAAACTGATCATGAAGGAACAGGCGGGATATTTCGACATCCTCGTGTACAGAATAAGGTGATTCGGGCCGCCCCGCAGGATTAAAAGCGATGAAACCCGTGACACATATCGCGTTCGACCTCGACGGCACGCTGTTCGACGTATCATCCATAGCGGTGAACGCATTCGAGTCCGGCATATCTTCGTTCATACATGAAACCGGAAACGACCGCATACGCGTTCCGTCCCACGACGAGATTGTCGCCGTGCTGGGGATCCCGGTCGACGAGATATTCAGAAGGCTCTTCCCGGGGCTTTCGGCCGCCGGCCAGGCCCGGTTGAACGACCGGTGCACCCGCGCCTTCGTCGATCTGATAATGGCCGGGGGCGGAGCGCTTTTTCCCGGAGTAAGGGACACCCTGCGGGCGCTTCACGGCAACGGAAAGAAGCTGCTCATGGCGTCCAACGGCAGGCCGGAATACATCGACGCCGTGCTGGACAGCAGAGACATAGCCGGGCTCTTCACCGGCCCGCTCGTATGCCTGGGCGAATGCATTACAGACAAGGCGGGCATCGTGGCCGAACATGTGAAATCGGCGGGCGCCGGATCGCTGCTGGTCATGATCGGCGACAGAAAAAGCGACCTCGACGCAGCGGCCTCAAACGGCGTTCCGTTCATCGGCTGCGCGTTCGGCCACGCGGGCGACGGGGAAATCCGCGGCGCGAAGTGGACAGTTCGGTCGTTTCACGAAATTCCGTCTGCGGTCGAATCCATCGAAAGGAGCCGCACATGAAAAGACAAACCGCAGCCGCGATCGCGGCATTGATCGTTCTCGCAGCATGCGACCGCGAGATCAACACCGTGAGCCGCCCGCTCCTGGGCACCATCGTCAATCTCACCGCGGTCTGCGACAGGGAAACCGCGGCGCGCGCAACGCAGAAGGCGTTCGACGAGATCGCGCGCATCGAGGCCCTGATGAGCCCGTACAGGGAAGGCAGCGACATCAGTCAAATCGCGCGCGCGCATGGCCCTGTCAGGGTGAGTCCCGAGACCTTCGCCCTAATTTCGCAGTCGGTCGGGATCTCCCGGCTCACCGGAGGCGCGTTCGACATCTCGTTCGCCTCGATCGCGCACCTGTGGAACTACAAGGACCCGGGATTTGTTCCGCCCGCGGACAGCGCGCTGGACCGCGCCCGCGGCCTGGTCGACTACCGCAAGATCATACTCGATGAAAAGGCGCTGACCGTGCGCCTCGCCCCGGGCATGAAAATCGGCCTTGGGGGCATCGCCAAGGGATACGCGGTGAAAAGGGCGGTCGAAGTCCTCATGGCCGAGGGAGTGGATTCGGGAATCGCCGAGGAAGGCGGCGACCTGCAGGTGTTCGGATCGAAGAACGGCGGCCCCTGGATCACGGGGCTCATGGATCCCCGTGAAAAAAATCTCGTGCTCTCGATCAAGCTCGGCCACCTCGACTCCGTGGCGACCAGCGGCGATTACGAGCGCTATGCCGAATATGAAGGAAAAAGATACGGGCACATCATCAATCCGCTGACCGGCCGCCCGGCGGAGGGCATGGTCTCGGTGTCGGTTTTTTCGAAGGACCCGGTAATCTCGGACGCCTACGCCACGGCCTTTTTCGTGATGGGAGTCCGGAAAACGGCGGAATTTTTGAAAAGGAATCCCGACCTGGGGCTCTCGGTCATCCTCATCGACAGCGGCATGAAGATGTACGCTTCGGCAAGCCTGAAGGAGAAGATAACGTTCCTCGAAAAATGGCCCGTGGTCGAATGGATTGACCGCCGCTGATATTCAGGCCCCTATCGGGCGATGACTACTTTCTGAAAGCTGTTGATCAGGACCTTGTTGTCGGTGGTCCGCTTGGCGCGGATATGGATGTAGTACAGGCCCACACCGAGCTTTTTGTCCGCCTTGTTGACACCCTTCCAGCCCTTTTCCTTGATGTTCTGGCCGCCCTTTCTCACAGCGTCATCGAGTATGGTGCATACCGGCCTGCCCTTTATGTCGTACACGACGATGCTCACCTTGGCGTCATCGGTGAGATAGTATGCCGGATAGGCCACGCGATTCTTGTCGTCTATCACATTGTTGAGGATGCGCGTCGGCCATGGCGTGAACACGGTCGGCGTGTTCAGTATTACCGCCCATTCGGAATCGTTCGGGTCAAGGTCGTTGCTCGAATCGATATCGTTGAAAACGCGCACGCCGTCCTTTTCGGTCTCGACCACGAACCGGACCGCATTGCCCTGCCTGATCACCGGAGAGGTGGTGGGCAGATAGGTGGTCCATGTGTTCGGAGCGGTTTTCTTGGCCTCGGCCGACTCGAGGTAATCGGGCGCGGTGAAGCCTCCGGAGTTCTCCGAGGTTCCGGCAACGATATTGATATCTGTTGCGATCTCATTCGTATACCATACTGTGACCGAGTCGGGCTGCGTGTCGGCCGTAACAACGGAAATATCAACCCTTAGATTCGTGGCCCTGAGCTCCCTGGTCGCATAGTCGCCCGGCGAGGTGGGAGGCACGCTGCCGTTGATGAACTGGTCATTGATGTACCGGGTGATGCCGTCCGATATGGTTACCTCAAGCGAATACGGCGTGGTCGTGAATGTGCTGTACGCGTTGGGAGGTACGGCCTGATTTGATTCATTGACCACCGCCGATTCATTGCCGAAGACATCGGCAGCCACAAGGTAATACTCGTACTCGGTGAAAATCTTAAGGCCGGTTACCGTGGTGGTGGTTGCAGGCGTCAGGCTGCGCAGCGCGGCATCGTTGTCCCCGTCCCACTGGTAGAAAGAACCGCTCACGCCGCTTTCCCTCACGTATATGCGGTATTCATAGAAATCCCCGTCGGCTGAACCGGTCCCGGTATTCAGCGTCGAGCCGTCCCACTCGAACAAGACCGAGGTTGCAGATGCATAGGGAGATGTGCCTGTATTGATATTGGCCGTCGTTATATCCGGAGGATCGCCGTTTTCCCAGTGCACATACTGGGAGGCGTAAAGGCTTGCCGAGGTGTAGTTGCCCGAAACGTGGTCGTCGATCTCATCGTCCCTGACCTGGGGATAGGCGACGTCGCCCTGGCTGCCATAGCTGTTCCCTTCTATGCTCACGACATAGTACTGGTAGCCCGTGGTGGTTCCGGCCGCTACCGCGGGCGTACTGGATGCGGGGATGATGACGCTGGCCGTGGTCTGCCCGTTCGGTATGGTCACTGAAAACTGGGTGGCGCCGTCCGCGGCCCCCGAATAGTTTATGCGAAATGTCGTATTGCCGTCCATGCCCGCTCCGCTGTCCTGCATCTGCGCCGTTATGGTAAAACGGGTGCCGGTGACCAGAACGCTTCTCCAGTGATAATTTCCGCTGTTTCGGCCGCCGCCGAGGTTGACAGCCATGCCGGTCACGAGCACGCGGTCGCTGACGATCGGAAGCGTGTTCTGGCAGTAGGTTGCGCCGCCCAGCCCGGTCATCGCCACATTGCATCGCCAGTAGTAATTGCGCAAAGTCTGCGCGTTGAAATACGTGTATGGAACCGATATCGATACATCAGTATCTCCCGTCACATCGGTGAGCCCGGTGCCGATGTTTGCCGTCCCGTAGTTCTGGTCCGCATCCTCATAAAGGGTGATCGTGCCGACCGTACCGTTTACCGCGTCGGCAACCGTGGCGGAGGTGATGTTGTAAACCAGCGTTCCGGTCACATTGAACGATCCGTCGGCAGCGTCATAGTGGGGATTGATCTTGCCGTCCGCCGCATCGCCGTCCTGGGCCATGTTGAGGATTTTTATCTGGTTGCAGAAGCCGTAAACGCTCGCGACGCTGGCGGCAACCGTCGCCGGGGTATCGCAGACGGCTGTTGCGGTCATGGTGCGTGAGGCCGGCGTCTGGCTGATGCCGGTCGCCCCGTTGATATTATATGCGAAGGTGATCCTGAAGCGAAGATCCAGGTTAGACGTGCCGCTGACCGTAGCGCCATCGGCTACAGCGATGACGGACGCGCCCTGGTTCCCGGATGTGAAAGAATAGGCTCCTGTTCCATTGGCAACTCCGGGGGCTGTCCATCGCGCGGTGATGGATACGGCCCCATTGAGCGGGATGTTCAGGGCAACATAATTGTAATGCGTGCGGTCGGTGTCTGAGGGATCGATGACCTGCACCCGGAACTCGTACTGGACCCCTGCCAGGTAGTAGGCGTTTCCAGACACCAGTGTCGGCGATGGGGGTGTAACGACCACCGACTGGATCGTTGCATGGGCTTTTATCCCGGACAGGGTTACCATGAGAATAATGGTCGCAGCCGCGAACAGTAGTTTATGACGCATCTGCCGCCGATTATGACTTTTCATGGGTGAATTTCCATCCGGTTTATTGTTGTTCATAATGATTAATAGGAACCCCTATTTATTAGATTTGAAGTTCCCTTACGGCTACAATATAGCCAGCCGTCATTCAAATAATAGTATTAATAGCATCCATCATCTATATGCAACATTTTTTTATTTTTTGATTGCTCTATTTTATATAATGCCTTTCTTGATTAAGTAAATTGAAATTATTTACTTATTGCTTCAATTAATATTGCTATGGCAGTCTG